>CALYPF010000175.1 GCA_945271245.1 uncultured Enterobacteriaceae bacterium
GACCGTTGGTGGTGACGGTAAGTGGATCACTTTTTACCCGTTGTTGACAGTTGTGGCTAACCGATTTCTCAGCTTCGTAGGTCAAAGTGAAAAACTCGGCATTTTCCTCAAAGCCTTCAGACATTGGGAACTCGTCTGTAAACCTATAATTGCCCTTAATAGGTTGTCCATTTGGCGTTTTGCCTGAGATAGCGGCTTGTACACGTGGTTTGGTTATATAATCGCAGATCCCCCACTTCTCCCAATCAGGATCTCCAGGTCTTAAGCCCTGTTCACGCAATTTTTTCTGTTCGTCGGCAGCGACTTCGTTGTTAGTGACGGAGATGCATTGGCGGCGACCACCATCCTGTTTGTTCAGGCGCATAACTGCATGAGCAGTTGTTCCTGACCCGCTGAAAAAATCTAATACAACAGCTTCCGGTTTATGTGCAACGACAAATCGCAAGGCATCTTCAACGGCATATAACGATTTTGGAAATGGAAATCGACGATTAGGAATCAATGCTGAAACCATATTCGTACCACCGGTTTCGGCATTATGAGACTTCATGTTCCATACTCGTTTAGGTGATGTCCCTGTATTCGCACCTACCGAAACGTGTCCAATCACTGAGCCATTGTCTGCCCTACCAGTAACAGTTATTTCTCCAGACTTGATCTTTGCGATCACGCCAGTTTGAAGGTATTTAACCGAACCAGTTTTTTTTGCTGGCTTCCAGTTGTCCACACGTACATAACCGTCTGCCCAATTTCGCCTCAACACATCCGGCGTCAATCCCCAAAGCATCTCGGTTCCATCTGGCTTCAATGGCCATAGTGCAACTGTACCTTCTGGGGTTGGAACCAAATTGCGGTCAACATCAAGAGTGATTGCGTCACCAATAGAATGTATATGTCCGTTAGTAACATTCACAAATATTGGATAGAACTGGTTGGGACGAGCGGCACGAATGCTAGTTGGCTCGCGTCGACGCAATAACAGCCACTCAATAGGCGCAAACTCTTGAGCTGCCCCGCGAGTGTCTTCATTGCTGCCACTAGGCAACATGTTGCTATTCCACCACTTAACTGTAGCTGCCCCAAAGAAAACGAAGTAAATATGCTCTTCGACACGCGAAAATCGTCCAGGTCTAACAGCACCTTTTGCACTAATGACGCTGGTGACCATTGAGACATTTCCCTCTGGGAAAATTTGCTCCAGCAGTAATCCCAGCCGTAGATATTCCTTCTCGTCAATGCTTACGATCAGCACTGAATCCGCCGGATTCAACAAGTCCTTAGCTACTAGCAAGCGACGTTCCATCATTGCCAGCCATTTGCTGTGTCGATAGATATCGTCACCTTCTACGTAATCGTTATTGTATTTCCAGTCTTTGGCCCCAGTGTTATAAGGCGGGTCAATATAGATTGCGTCCACCTTACCCCTATGTGTATAGGTCAATGCTTTCAACACATGGTAGTTCTCACCATTGATGACTGAATGGTAAGGTTTGTCACCACCACGTTCTACTTTTCCCGTACTGACCAGCCCCGGCCAGATTGTGTCACGAAATTCAGCGATAACCACAAGATCACTCATTGCTACTGTCTGAGTCTCGACATCAACCGCGCCCAGCGACTCCAGATCAGCGACCTTTTTCGCCTTGTGAATGGTTTTAACCTGCCATAACCGTTGATCACCTTTCTTGGTGGACCCACGCTCTGGCTGAACACGAACCTTGTCTCCCTTGCGAATAGGCCGCAATGGTAACTCAACAACTTCAGGGCTATGTCGTTCGAAATTTAGACCAAAGGGAAGTCGTGATGACAGGATCTTGATTTCTCGATCCAAGTCAGCGCCCAACTGTGGGTCTTTGGCCTTCGCTTTAGCTATTAAATCAGTCAGCCTAGACATATATTCCTTTTTTCTTATCAATTCTGAGCATTGTAGGTTCAAGCGTTCGGCTATCAGGGATAGCCTAGTACGTTGATTCACAGAAAGAACCAGAACGCTGAAAAATTGGCGGTAATATTAACACTAATCAACGACTTCATCGATCCTTAAACCGAGAGATGTAGGTTATTCCCAGCATGCCTTTAGCCCAGTTTCTACTATCTAAGTGGCACCAGATAATCCAAATATTTTCAGGCATATATCATTTCTCTGAACACAACCATCCATATGGCGAACCTGTAGGTTCGCCGTTGTTATTTTATTTTCTGTCTGGAAAAATCATGAGTAAACAAGAGGATATCAATACCATCAACAAGGCGATGGGCGCACTGCCTACACGACTGTCTGATACCCGCGCCATGCGTGGTATCGACGGAGATGTGAAGCTCAACCGGGCTCTCTGTGTGATGGCGGAAGCAATGCTGAGTGGGTTTCAGTCCTGAGCTTGTTATCAGCATGTTAGGAAAGGACACTCCCTGTCCGTTTTACCTCCATTGGATTGCGTGTTTTATCACCGCATTTCACGGTGTGCCGCGTCGGGACTGCCTCCGGTGGCAGATAAAAAATAGTTCATTCCATGTCCACACCCTGTCCGCCCCCCTCTTTAGAATCATTTCATATTCAGTCAGTTAATTATTTCGGAGATTTAAGATGACACAGGCAGAGCGCCGTCATGACCGGCTGGCTGTCAGGCTGTCACTGATAATCAGCCGCCTAGTTGCCGGTGAAACACTGAACATGGCGCGGCTGGCTGCAGAGTTTGGTGTGTCAGTCCGTACCCTGCGACGGGATTTTCGCGAACGGCTGATGTATCTGGACCTAGAGTATCGACGGGGGCAATGCCGCCTGCGCAGTACCGGTGGTGGCGTACAGGGCGAGCTGGATGCGCTGACCTTTGCTCACCGGGCAGGACTGGCCGATATTTTTCCGGGGCTGGACCGGCGTCTGGCGGGCATGCTGCTCACTACAGGAGGGATGCCGTGTCTGGTATGGCAGCCGCCACAGTCTGTGTCACCGGTCAGCACACTGGTATTTTACCGTCTCGTCAGTGCCATTACTGCCTGCCAGCGGGTACTGCTGCTGGTCGAGGGAGAGCGCTGTGACGGGCTGGCCCCGTACCGCCTGATATCAGTCGACGGCTGCTGGTACCTCACCGGTGAACTTAACGGGCATATCACTGTGCACCCTCTGGCAACCATCCATGCGGTGACAGTCCTGAACACCACTTTTACCCCGCGAAAACGTCTCAGCCAGTTAACCACACAGGCGGGCTTTATCCGGGCCCTTCCGCACTTCAACTGTATTCGAGAAGTCCTGTCTCCCGGATCCTCTGACGAGGGGCCGAATTACCTCTGTTAACAAGGAAAAACAATGACCTGGCATTACGAGAAAAATGGTATCCGTCACGACAATGTGACCGAAGATGATATTACCGGCCTGATTATGCGCGGTGAACTGACTGCATCCACTTTGGTATGGCGACAGGGTATGACGGAGTGGCAGCCAATCTCCGCAACCCCGCTGGCTTCGGCGCTGCTCCACAGCACAACACCACCGGCATTGCCAGGAAACCGCATTCCGGGCGGAGTGGTATGGACGCTGGCATTTGCTCCCTTCATTGGTTATGCGCTTGAGCTGTGGACGGCTGGGCTGAACGGAATGTCTTTTGACGAGGCATATGAGGCTGTCTCGGGCGGGGAGTACTGGTTTATCACGCTGCTGCTCAATATCGCTCTGGGGTATCTCGATGAACGACGTCTGCGTAAGGCCGGAGTGGATACCACCACGTTCGGCAAACTGGCCTGGCTGGTGCCGTTCTATCTGTGGCGACGAGCGAAAGCCCTCGGGCAGAAACCAGGTTACTTCTGGGTATGGTTGGTGATGTTAATTCTGACTGTGATGGCTTGAACCATCACCTGCGGATATCTCCTCTTGAGGAATAACATAATGAAAACAATGCTTAAGATAATGAGCATTACAGGCAGCCTGCTGCTCTGTGCAGGAGCTCAGGCTCAGCCTTATAACCGGACGCTCCCTGCAGCCGTCAGTGACAACAACGGGAAAATTTTCTGGTGTGATGCGCATCGCCAAGTTACCGGGAAATGCGAAGCCATGTCTGTTGATCGTCTGGGCGGGATGGTCACAGTGCGTTCAGTACCTTTTAAAGGCTGCGAAGGCGGCCTGTGGGGCTGGATAACCATCATGCACAACGGTGTGTCGAAGGGATTCACTATTACTCCGGACAAGAAATTTGGGCTTACCGTAAAAGACCTGTGCCGTCCGGGCACGGTAGTGACCTTTAAGCCCAACCAGAAGAAGCCGGAATATGACGACCTAGTGGCGTTGTACAAGGGCAAAGAGCTGTTTCGCTACCGGCGTTTCTGATAACACCCGATATCAATTTCTCTCATTTTGCCCGACAGCGGGCTGGATTAATTCAGGAAGAAAACCATGCTGAAAATGATGACATCTGCTGTACCCGCCCTCATTCTGTCACTTACTGCATTCAGTGCCGGTGCAGCTCAACTTCCGGCAAGCCTGATGGATAAAGACAATCCCGGACAGGAGTACTGGTGCCAGGGAAACGACATCAACACCTCCATGTGTTCACTGACCGGTGTCAGCGACGACCATAAATTTGCTCTGATTCAGGATTTGCCCGGTCCAGCCTGCGAAGATTTAAGTTTCGGGATTATTGACCTGGTATTTAACACAGGACTTAACATCCCTTATGACGGTGGTGACTGCAAGGGAGATGTAAAGGCTGGGTTTGTTCGTGGCACAAAAGATAATGCCCTGTATGTGAAGATTGTCCGGGGCAGCAAAACTTTGCGCCTATATAAGGTGCAGACGGGTTTCTGATAATCACCCCACACCTGCATACTCCCATAGCCCTTGGCGCATCTGCGTCAGGGGCTTTTGCTTTTAAGGTACACAGAATGTCTGAATCTCATATGCTGCCACCGGGACTTTTCACCCGACAGCAGGCTGAGGCTGTTACCCGCCGGTATCACAACCTCAGCATTGAAGATGACCAGAGTAGCCACTTCCGCTTGGTGGTTCGTGACTCTGAAGGTCGAAGGGCTGGCGGGCGTGGTGCTTTGAACCTGATGCCGGTGAAGGGCTTAACCGTTATATCCGCAAGTCAGGCATCCTCAGAGCATCCTCCTCCTGACCACACCCATTCATCATCCCTGCATGTTCTTTATTTCCCATACGCCAGCCATCGTCGCTGGCATTTTTATTGACGGAGAATATCCATGACGACACAAACTCAACGCGAATTGATATCCGCTAATGAATCTCAATTTGACCTTACTGCAATACCCGTACCTGACGAGCAGCGTCTCGATTTCTGGCTGCAGCACTTTGGCTCTATCCCGCAGTGGATAACGCTGGAACCCCGTATTTTCGCCTGGATGGACCGCTTCTGTGATGAGTACAGCGGTGGTATCTGGTCTTTTTACACGCTCAGCAATGGCGGGGCGTTTATGGCCCCTGATACTGACAGTGACGATAAATGGCATCTGTTCAACAACGTGAACGGCAATGGTGCGGAAATAAGCGCGGAAGCTGCCGGGATAGCCGTCTGTCTCCTCGCGTACAACCACCACGCCTGCCGCACGGAGTGTGACGCCATGACTGAGCACTATTACAGCCTGCGGGATTACGCCCTGCAGCACCCTGAATCCCACGCCATTTTTCGCATTATTGATTAAGGATACTCATGATGGAACAGTCACTTATCCCACTGACTCCGGTCCTTCCACTAACCGCACAACGCACGGTAAAACGCGCTTTAACGCTGCTTGACCGACACCTGCGCGAAACAGGCGTGGCATTCACCTCCACTCAGGCTGCCCGTGACTGGCTGAAACTGAAAATGGCTGGACTAGAGCGCGAAGAGTTTATAGTGCTGTACCTGAACCAGCAGAACCAGTTGATTGCCCATGAAACACTATTCACCGGCACAATCAACAGTACCGAGATACATCCGCGCGAGGTGGTCAAGCGGGCCCTGTACTTCAATGCGGCGACGGTGATTATCGCCCACAACCATCCTTCCGGTGACCCCACACCCAGCCAAGCAGATAAAACCATCACGCTGCGCCTTATGCAGGCACTTGCCCTAGTGGACATCCACCTGTTGGACCATCTGATTGTCGGCGGGATCGATATTGTCTCGTTTGCCGAACGCGGCTGGCTATAAGGAGAAAACAGTGATGAATATCATCAGCAAGCGTCAAGCGATGACAATCTACAGTCAGCATCCGCAGTCCCGCTTATTTCGTTTTTGCACAGGGAAATATAAGTGGTCCGGCAGCATCTGCCACTACGCCGGGCGCGAGGTGCAGGATATTAGCGGGGTACTGGCGGTATACGCAGAACGACGTCAGGACTTCAACGGCCCGTATGTGGCCCTGCGTTGTGTCACGCTGAATTAACTCATATTTAAGGAGCACTACATTGTCGAATAAAACACCGACAGCAAGCAACCACACGAAAGCGCCTTGGTGGGGACTGAAACGCGATATCACCCCGTGCTTTGGCGCACGGCTGGTTCAGGAGGGCAACCGCCTGCATTACCAGGCTGACCGTGCCAGCATCGCCGGGACATTCAATGATGCAGAGTTATGCCGTCTGGACCAGGACTTTCCGGTACTGATGAAACAGATGGAACTAATGCTCACCAGCGGCGAACTTAATCCCCGCTACCAGCACAGCGTCACACTGTATGAAAAGGGGTTGACATGCGAGGCGGATACTCTTGGTTCGCATGGCTACGTCTACATCGTCATCTACCCCACGAAACGTTAAATCTTATTAATTCACGCGAGAGAAAAACTGAAAATCTTACCTGTAACAATCCGGCGGGTAGCGAAGCCGTATCCACAGCCTGGGGTTGTCTGTCAAATGTGACTTATAAGCCAGCTGTTACAGCCCTGTGGACTGACGTTGAGCGGCACATTATTTAATGATGAAAACGTTATTTTAAAAACGAAGCTGGAACTTACCCAAATACAGAAGGAAATTATGATGAAAAATAACATTCGTTGCCCAGTATGTGATTCCCGCCGAGTTCGGGAACGCCATACAGGCAAGAAAGGTGGCGCTGTTGCTGGAGGTGTATCAGGGGCTTTAAGTGGTGCTGCCATTGGCTCAGCAATTCCTGTTGTTGGCACCCTTGCTGGTGCAGCTTTTGGTGCATTATTGGGCCGATTTATCGCTGGAGCAACCGCAGGTGCTGTGGCAGGGGCCACACTGGATGGCGTCATATTCGAACGCTATGAATGCGTGGATTGCAATCAGCTATTTGATTGATATTACTTTTATAGGATTGACTGCATTATCTTCCTGACAGAATAACAATTTTTATCCTCATCACTCATCCCTTAAAACATTAATCTTTATTCATGTACCTGAGAGTTCGTTATGAAAAGCTTACCTTTATTAAATAACCGAGGGGCTAAGCCTCGCCTGCCACCACTGACTATCTGGCAAATACTTTTGGCTCATGTGATGCAACAGCATTATGGACTGACATTAAACGACACGCCTTTTAGAGATGATCGGGTTATTCAGGAACATATTGATGCCGGTATCACTCTCACCGATGCGGTTAACTTCTTGGTTGAAAAATATCAACTGATACGAATCGACAGACAAGGATTGAGTGGTCATGAGACATCACTTTATCTGAGGACTGTGGATATTCTGCGAGCAAGGCGTGCTACCGGCTTGCTAAAAACTGACGTGAAATAAACGCTTAAATACAAGCAGACTAAAAGGAAAGCAAAATGCTAATCTCACAGACGAAGAGACTTCTACTGTAACCTCCCCTGCCCTGCAAAAAACCTGACATTTTCTTTTAGGACCAACAATGGGACCAAAATTAAAATTGAACTGAAGATTACAATCTATTTAACAACAAGTTACACAACCAATTCAGACTCCGCCAGCCCAAAATTCTCCATCGGTGATTACCAGAGTCATCCGATGAAGTCCTAAGAGCCCGCACGGCGCAAGCCCTGCGGGCTTTTTTGTGTCCTCAATTTGTCCCGCGAAGTCCGAAGAGAACTAATTAAATCCGAACCTTTTAGGCCAACGAAAAGCGCTATTGTTTTCGTTGGGCCTAAACGCATTGGACTGACCCCGTGACAGTAGACAAATTCTGTCCTCACGACGAGGCCTGTTC
>CALYPF010000176.1 GCA_945271245.1 uncultured Enterobacteriaceae bacterium
AGACCGTTGGTGGTGACGGTAAGTGGATCACTTTTTACCCGTTGTTGACAGTAAGCGTTAATTCTCCGGCGTATGCGCGCTATTCACCCGCCTGGCCGTTTTATCTTATATGAGGTTAGGGAGCGCCGCCGAAGTGCATAATCACTGCGGCGAAACGCTTAGTTTGTGACGGGGTATTCCTGCACCGTCACCTGGAAGGTAAGTTTACGCTCATCGCGCATAACTTCGACGGGAACCACGGAACCGGGGCGAATCTCAGCAACCTGGTCCATCGTTTCCAGCGCAGAAATGGCCGGTTTACCGTTGACGGAAGTAATAACATCGTTTGGCTGAATCCCCGCCCGTGCTGCCGGTCCGTCAGGCGCGACGTCATTCACGATAATTCCCTGAATCTGATCTAATCCCGAGGCGGGGCCGTGCGAGGAGGGGCGCCCTGTTATGCCAATATAACCGCGAATAACGCGCCCGTCGCGAATGAGTTTGTCCATAATCCGGTTAGCCAGTTGCACTGGTATGGCAAAACTTATGCCTTCCGGAGTTTCACCATCGTTACTTTTATCAAAAGATAGCGTATTAATGCCCATCAGTTCGCCCAGTGAATTGACCAGCGCTCCGCCGGAATTGCCGTGGTTGATGGATGCGTCGGTTTGCAGGAAACTTTGCCGGCCTGTCGGGTTCAGGCCGATACGCCCGGTCGCGCTGATTATGCCCTGAGTGATGGTTTGCCCGAGGTTATAGGGATTGCCAATCGCCATTACGACATCACCGATATGCGGCGTGCGCCTATCGTTAATAGGGATAACGGGCAAATTAATGGCATTAATTTTTAGTACCGCAAGATCGGTAAGCGCGTCAGAGCCGACCAATAGCGCTTCAAAAATTCGCCCATCTTGCAGCGCGACGATAATCTGATCTGCATTATTTACAACGTGCTTGTTGGTGATGATATAACCGCGCTTATCCATAATAACGCCAGAGCCGACGGTGCGAATTTCTAGCTGATTATGTGAAGAAGCATTGGCACTGCGATTGTAGACATTCACCACGGCGGGAGCCGCCCGTCGCACGGCCTGGTTGTAGCTTACGGGAGCGTCGTCTGCGCTATCCAGCCTGGGCGCCGGAAAAGGGTTATGCTGCCGCAGCGACGGTATAAACGCCAGCAGCAATATGGCGACAATTAATCCCAATAAGATGGGACGTAACATTCTCAGCAACATGGATGCGCAATAACCCAACAGGAAAACGCAGGAAGGATAACATGAGTTAAACGGACATCCCATGCGGGATACCCGTTGAAGTTTGTTTTATCGCAATAGCAGGTAAATATTTCCCGTCCCGCGTACCACATTGAGCGCGATAATGGCCGGTTCAGAGGCCAAAAATTTACGCATCTCCGCGATAGAGCGCACGCGTTCGCGGTTTACTCCAATGATAATGTCGCCCTTTTGTAGCCCTGACTGAGCCGCAAGGCTGCCTTTTTCAATATCGTTGACCTGAATACCCTTCGTTACGCCGTCTTTCAGCGTACCGTCACTGAGATTAGCGCCGCGTAGCGCCGGAGAAATAAGCTCGGCGTTGGCGGCTGATGAGGTATTTTTATCCAGCGTCACTTCGACATCCATCTGTTTGCCGTTACGCAGTAGCCCCAATCTTACTTTAGCGCCGGGCTCTGTGGTAGCGACGCGCGTGCGTAGCTCTGAAAAACTATTTAGCGGCCTGCCGTTCATTGAGGTAATAATATCCCCTGCCTTAATGCCGGCTTTAGCCGATCCTGAATTAGGGAGGACTTCGCTGACGAATGCGCCGCGCTGGGTATTCAGATGAAACGCTTTTGCGATATCGGCGCTCATTTCGGTGCCTTTAATGCCGAGTAGACCGCGCTTGATTTCACCAAACTGAATTAATTGTTTTGCCAACGCTTGCGCCATATTGCCCGGAATTGCGAACCCGATACCGACATTACCGCCTCCGGGAGCAAGGATAGCCGTATTAATGCCGATTAATTCGCCACGTAAATTCACCAGCGCACCGCCTGAGTTTCCGCGATTAATCGAGGCATCCGTCTGAATAAAGTTTTCGAGGCCTTCAATGTTCAGGCCGCTGCGTCCCAGCGCTGAAATAATCCCGGAGGTTGCGGTCTGGCCAAGCCCAAAAGGGTTACCCACGGCGACGGCAAAATCGCCCACTTTTAGGTTATCTGAGTCAGCGAATATTATTTCGGTTAATTTACTGGCATTTTGAAGCTGCAATAAGGCGATGTCGCTTTGTGTATCGCTACCAACGAGCTTTGCGGTAAATTCACGCCCATCATCTAGCTGTACGGCGATTTTATCTGCCTGATTAATAACGTGATTATTAGTCAGAACATAGCCTTTCTCAGCATTGATGATGACCCCGGAACCCAGCCCTTCAAAAGGCCGTGATTGTTGCTTCGGCAGCCTGTTACCAAAATATCGTTTTAACTCTTCCGGAAGCCGTGGTGTTTGCGCTGCGCTGCCCTGAACTTTGATACTCACGACGGCGGGAAGGACTTTCTCCAGCATTGGAGCCAAACTTGGAGTCGACGGCTGGCCGGGAACCTGCGCTGGCAGGGCAGCGTTGGCTGTAAAAAACGTCGGGAGGGTAAGCCCAATGCTCAGTGCTAATGCGCTCAACAGCAGTTGTGGTTTTTTCATCGGTGCTGGCTCTCGCAACAAAAAAGTGAAAGTAAATATTAAAGGAATAGATAGTATTGAATTCCGGGGCAAGGCTCAATGGTGCATCGGGGCGCCATCCGGAAGCGAAAGGATCCAGAGAAAAATGGAGCGCCGGGCGCTCCGAAATGGCTCACTCTTAGTTTCGTTTGCTGCGGTCTGCGCGTAACAGGCCGGAAGCACTCTCAGAATAATCGCGTGGCATTTGTACCGGTGCCTGATCGTTCCCGGCCTCAGATTCACCCAGCCGATTACGGAATGGATTAGTTTGCTCTGACATTTCCGGCAGCAGGCTGCTGGAGCTTTGCGCCATATGCTGATAAAGCTGGCGATAATCCGTCGCCATGTTATCCAGCAGCTCAGCGCTGCGGGCAAAATGGCTGACTAACTCTTCACGCCATGTTTCAAGCTCGGTTTTTTTCTGCTCAAGTTCGTATTGCAGAGCCTGCTGTTGGCGCAATTTGCGGTTGCCAAAACGCATCGCGACGGCGCCGATGATAATACCGACGACTAACCCAATAATCGCGTATTCCCAGGTCATGAACGACTCCCGTTATCTTGTGATTCCGTAGGGGGTTAATGGCGCGGGTTTTTCACGCTGTTCGCGCCCACGCTGTGAGGCCAATATTGTTTTCAATGCGTAAATGATACGCAGAAAGAAAGCGGCCCGCTGCCACTATAACCGTTAATTCAGCAGAAGTGGAATCCTGTGCACGCATCGCGTAATGTAGACCGCGCTTTTTTTCATCACCTGTGTATCACAATCATAAAATAAACGATTATTATGCAAATCCTTTCTCCCGCATTACGTTATCAGCAGGCTCTGAGCGAGAGCGGCTATCAGCCCGATGTCATACAACAAGAAACCATATTCAGACTGGATGCTATCTGGCGAGAATTTTGCGCGCATCAATCTGGGGCGGTTGAAAACCGAGGGATGTTTACCCGGTTTAAGCAGTTTCTCGGTAAACCCCGGGTTACAGAAACCGTGCGCGGGTTATATATGTGGGGCGGCGTTGGACGCGGTAAGACCTGGCTAATGGATCTCTTTTTTGAAAGTATTCCCGGCGAACGTAAACTGCGGCTGCATTTTCATCGCTTTATGATGAAAGTACATGAAGCGCTGGCTGCGCTTGAAGGTCAAAGCGACCCACTGCTGCGCGTGGCAGATGATTTTAAGGCACGCACGGATATCATATGTTTCGATGAGTTTTTTGTTTCTGATATCACGGATGCAATGCTGTTAGGTAACCTGATGCAGGCCCTATTCGAGCGCGGAATTACGCTGGTTGCCACGTCGAATATCCCACCGGATGAGCTTTATCGTAATGGTCTACAGCGGGCTCGTTTTTTACCGGCAATTGACGCTATTAAGCGCCATTGCGATGTAATTAACGTCGATGCGGGTATTGATTATCGGTTACGCACGCTTGTACAGGCGCATTTATGGTTGTCGCCGCTTAGCGATGAGACAGAAAAGCAAATGCTCCGGTTATGGCAGTCACTAACCGGCGGTGAAGCTCAGAAACAGCAAACGCTGGAGGTTAATCACCGCCCGTTGCTGGCAATCGGCTGCGCTCATCAAACGCTGGCGGTAACTTTTCATACGCTATGCGCGCAGGCGCGCAGTCAGGTTGACTATGTTGCACTGACCCGGGATTACCATACGGTGTTGCTTTATCATGTTCCCGTTATGGGGCCGCGCAATGAAAGCGAGGCGCGGCGGTTTATTGCTCTGATTGATGAATTTTATGAGCGCCGCGTCAAACTTATCGTCAGTGCAGAAGCGCCATTACTGAACATTTACTGTGGTGAGCGCCTGACATTTGAGTTTCAGCGCTGCCTGTCTCGCTTGCAGGAGATGCAAAGTGAAGAATATTTACACCAGTCGTATATGCCTTAGATACGTTTATCATCCATGATAAACGCGCGAGCGTGGCCGTAATATTCAAAATTAGCAAATACTCTGCCTTCCTCCAGATTGCCCCTTTTGCCTGTAAAAAGGGGTCGACCTTTGCCCCTGACTTCTCTATAATCCTGCGACCCCACGTTACAACGAAGTTTTTTTCCCGAAACTTTGTATGCCGGTGAAACATATCCGAGGGGGTAGGTTTACTGGACAATGTCGCGTGAACCTCAACTGATTTTAAGCGTTTGGGTGTTCACCAACGTGTAACTATTTATTTGGGTAAGCTTTTAATGAAAACTTTTACAGCTAAACCAGAAACCGTAAAACGCGACTGGTACGTTGTTGACGCGACCGGTAAAACTCTGGGCCGTCTGGCTACCGAACTGGCTCGTCGCCTGCGCGGTAAGCACAAAGCGGAATATACTCCGCACGTTGATACTGGTGATTACATCATCGTCCTGAATGCAGAAAAAGTTACCGTTACCGGTAAAAAGCGTTCTGACAAAGTGTACTACCACCACACTGGCCACATCGGTGGTATCAAAGAAGCGACCTTTGAAGAGATGATTGCCCGCCGTCCTGAGCGTGTAATTGAAATCGCGGTTAAAGGCATGCTGCCGAAGGGCCCGCTGGGTCGTGCAATGGCGCGCAAACTGAAAGTTTACGCGGGCAATGAGCACAACCACGCGGCACAGCAACCGCAAGTTCTGGACATCTAATCGGGATTATAGGCAATGGCTGAAAATCAATACTACGGCACTGGTCGCCGCAAAAGTTCCGCTGCTCGCGTGTTTATCAAACCGGGCAACGGCAAAATCGTTATCAACCAGCGTTCTTTGGAACAATACTTCGGTCGCGAAACCGCTCGCATGGTCGTTCGCCAGCCGCTGGAATTGGTTGATATGGTTGAAAAACTGGATCTGTACATCACCGTTAAAGGTGGTGGTATCTCTGGTCAGGCAGGGGCTATCCGTCATGGGATCACCCGCGCTCTGATGGAGTACGATGAGTCTCTGCGCGCCGAACTGCGTAAAGCTGGCTTCGTCACTCGTGACGCTCGTCAGGTTGAACGTAAAAAAGTGGGTCTGCGCAAAGCACGTCGTCGTCCGCAGTTCTCCAAACGTTAATTGTTTTAAACAATTTTCGAAAACCCGGCTTACAGGCCGGGTTTTTTATGCGTATCGATGCAGCAGGCCTGATGGCATTTTACGGATTATGTGAAATCCGTAAAACGCCTCACCACAAGTAGGATAAAATCTGCTAAACTGGCATCCACTTTTCTGCCCAATTTGCGGGCGCTACGCAAGGTGTAAGCAAAGGCTTCATCGGGCATGCGTCAGCGGGAAGGGCGACTCATCATGTCGGCCATGGTTGCGGCTGACAGCAGTATTTTTCTGAATATACCTGGAGGTTTCCATGGCTGTCGCCGCCAACAAACGTTCGGTAATGACGCTGTTTTCTGGTCCTGTTGATATCTATAGCCATCAGGTACGTATCGTTTTGGCCGAGAAAGGCGTCAGCTTTGAGATTGAACACGTCGAAGCGGATAACCTGCCACAGGATCTTATCGATCTGAATCCGAATCAGAGTGTACCGACCCTGGTCGATCGGGAGCTTACGCTGTGGGAATCCCGCATCATCATGGAATATCTTGATGAACGTTTTCCTCATCCGCCGCTGATGCCGGTATATCCGGTTGCACGTGGCGAAAGCCGACTTTATATGCAGCGTATCGAAAAAGACTGGTATTCACTAATGAATGCCATTCAGAAAGGTAGCGCTCAGGAAGCCGATGCTGCGCGCAAACAATTACGTGAGGAGCTGCTGGCAATCGCTCCGGTCTTTACGCAGAAGCCTTACTTTTTGAGCGATGAATTCAGTCTTGTGGATTGCTATTTAGCTCCGCTGCTCTGGCGTTTACCGCAATTGGGCATTGAGCTGAATGGTGCAGGTTCTAAAGAGCTGAAAGGCTACATGACTCGCGTATTTGAGCGCGATTCTTTCCTTGCGTCTCTGACAGAACCTGAGCGTGAAATGCGTTTGCAGGGTCGTATCTGATGGATACCGCTCAATTAACGCCGCGTCGCCCTTATTTACTACGGGCGTTTTATGACTGGCTGCTCGATAATCAGCTTACACCACATCTGGTGGTGGATGTCACGCTGGCGGGCGTTAATGTGCCAATGGAATATGCCCGTGACGGGCAAATTGTCCTGAATATCGCGCCGCGAGCGGTTGGAAATCTGGAATTAGGTAGCGATGAAGTGCGTTTTAACGCGCGCTTTGGCGGTGTGCCTCGTCAGGTATATGTTCCAATGGCCGCCGTGCTGGCGATTTATGCACGTGAAAACGGTGCGGGCACAATGTTTGAGGCCGAGCCAGCGTATGACGGCTATGAGCCATCAGATGATGCCAAATTGGAGGACAACGCGGCATCTCCGTCACCGGAGGTTAATCGCAGCATGATGTCGGTTATTGATGGTGATTGCCCTGATAAACCAGAAGGCGATGACGATCCGGATGATACTCCGCCTCCTGCTCGTGGGAAGCGACCCGCGCTGCGAGTGGTAAAATAATAAAAAAGGCGTCCCAGACGCCTTTTTTATTTATATATAGCCACTGCCATCTGTTAGTACAGATATTTGGACTCGCAAACGCTGTGATCTCCCTTTCGAACAGATAACCTTGTCTTTGGGATAAAATTTATACCCTAATATTCTGTTTCTGCATCCTGACCGCGGTCCTCTATTATTCGCGATGCCTGATGCTAATTTATTCGCAGGACTAGGTTAAAGGCATCTTATGAACGTGCCAATATCTACTATTCATTTTTTTCTGTGTCAGAGCAGAGGCAATAAATATACCCTTGTAGAATAGGATGTTAGTTGAAATCGATGTGTTTTCTATTGAGGGTATAGCAAAGTAGAAATCAAAGGGTGTAATAATAAATATGATGATAGTAAATGATGATTGATAAGGAAATATGAGGCGAGACTAAGGCCTGAGAGAATAATAAAGAGTATCTTATTAGCCACTACAGTTTAGTTTCTTATATTTATTCGATTAAGGAAGACGATTCATGCGAAGCTTAAACAGTAATGAAGTTGAACAGGTATCTGGCGCTGGTTTCCTCAGCTCAATTCTATCCCCTAAATCATCAGGCGCGGCAGCTTCAACTCCGTGTGATGATTTTACTGACGCATTGAATAATTTGCTTTCAGCCGTAGGCTCTGCATTTAATAAAGTTGCTGATATTCTGAATCAATACACTAATATGTTCTCTGGTTCTTCCAAAAAAGGTTAATCTCTCTTTTTCTTTGTTCCGTATTTTTCTTTTCCGTGGCTGTCACCGTGGCCACGGTTTTTTTGATATATTGATTTTCCGCTGATAGAATAAAAAATTCCTTCATGAGCCACCAGCAAAATTCACTTTTTCGCCAGGAAGCCGTCGATAACAATTGTTACCAACGGTGCAAAACTGATCCACCCCAGCGGTTGAAAACTGATC
>CALYPF010000177.1 GCA_945271245.1 uncultured Enterobacteriaceae bacterium
CCGCTTCTTCGGCGCGTTTCGCCTCTTCCGCCGCGCGGGCCGCTTCTTCGGCGCGCTTCGCCTCTTCCACTTGTTTATTAAGGTCGGCTCGCGTAATTTCCGCTTCTTCACGCACGATACGCTCTTGTTCCGCCTGCCACTCATCCTGCAGCGGCGCCTCTGGCGCTTTTGTAACGTCTGCGTCTAAAGCCCGCGGTTTATCGTCTTCCGTCAGTTTTTCACTAACATCAACCACCTCCCGCGCGAATGCCTCCGACTTTGCGTCGGTGTGAAGCTCCGGAGTCTGCTCGTCTACGGCATGATTCGTCTGTTCTGCTTCCTGCTTCTTCTGGCCAAACCCCAGCCAGGAAAAAAGGCCCCGTTTTTTCTCTTTTGCCATTGGCGATCCCGCTCCCCGCTATTCATTCCCGGCATCTCTTCGCCGCTTTATCGGGCGAAGACTAAAATTAATGACTAATACGCGCGTAAAAGCCTATCCCATTAGGCGCTATTGTTGAAACTTGTTTGACGTTAGTTAGCGAATTGAAACCGGAGCGTACATACAGTACGTGAGGATTTCGAGCGCTGCCCAACGTCAGAATGGCGAATAAAATAGCCTAATAAGCCAGACTATTAACTTTTTCCTGCCAGCCTGATATGAACGCCTCATAAAAATCATTGCAATCAAATAAAAACAAGTAAAAACAATGAGATATCAATCATTATTTCGCGTTCAAAATAATGAAGACGCGCATCTCAATATCTATTAATCGCAACGCCGTTAGTTTAACACTTAACTTGGGCGCCATCACTTCACGGGATGCGCCGAAAATGCCCACGCTTCTCGGGTTTCCCCGCCTGCCACTCGCCGTTAGAATAGCAGGCAAAATGACAGGTTCAGATGAGGCTCATGAAAAAACCACAC
This sequence comes from uncultured Enterobacteriaceae bacterium, assembly GCA_945271245.1. Lineage (GTDB taxonomy): Bacteria > Pseudomonadota > Gammaproteobacteria > Enterobacterales > Enterobacteriaceae > Apirhabdus > Apirhabdus apintestini. Next base: position 905 of record CALYPF010000177.1, read on the forward strand.
AGCGCTGGCAGCGGCCAAATTCGTATCATTGCAGGCCAGTGGCGCGGTCGTAAACTCCCCGTGCCCGATAGCCCGGGCCTGCGTCCAACCACGGATCGCATTCGTGAGACGCTATTCAACTGGCTGGCGCCTTATATCGTTGATGCACGCTGTCTGGATTGCTTTGCTGGCAGCGGTGCTCTTGCGATCGAAGCGCTCTCTCGCTACGCGGCAAGTGCCACGTTACTGGAAAAAGATCGTGCGGTCGCCCACCAATTACAAAAAAATATCGCGACATTACAGGCGCGTCAGGGGACAGTAATGCATACCGATACGCTGAGCTTTTTAGCCCAGCCGGGTACGCCATTTGATATTGTGTTTATCGATCCACCTTTTCGTCAGGGCCTGCTGGATAACACATTAGAACTGTTGGCGAGCAATGGCTGGCTGGCGCAAAACGCCTGCGTTTATGTCGAAAGTGAGGCCGAAGGCGCAGCGCCAACGGTGCCGCCAGACTGGCATTTACATCGGGAAAAAATCGCGGGCCAGGTTGCCTGGCGGTTATATATTCGGGACGGTGGAGAAAGCAATGATGCTAATTAACATAGGGCGCCTGCTGATGCTGGCCGTATGGGCTTTTATGGTGTTCAACCTGTTCATGCCCTTTCCGCGCCCGCTGAATATCTTCGTCAATGTCGCAATGGTATTTACTATAATGATGCACGGTTTGCAGCTCACGCTGCTTAAAGCCACGCAATCAGAAACCAGTAAACCGCTCACTAACCTGCAGCAGATCCGCATTTTTATTTTTGGCGTCTTTGAGCTGCTCGCCTGGCAGAAAAAACAAATGGGTTAAGGGCGAAAAGTTTCATAGCGAGTTCCTCGCCAGAAAAGCGTTCCCGTAGCGCCTTCTTTTAACTGCTGAAACTGGGGCCTACTGACCCGGAACTGTAGCTCACGCCCATCCGTCAATCGAAACGCGGCGCTATAGCGCATCGATGCTCCCGCAGGCACCACCTGCTGCTGGCGGGAGCGGCTACCCTGTGCTGGCGCCTCGCGCGTCTCTATAACCGTTGCCGCCTGGCTAAGCAGCGGCGCCCGGTCATTTTCCGCCTCCTGACGACGCTGATGCAAAAACCGAAATGACGCGGTAACAATAATTAATCCAATGATAATGATAAAAAAAACCGGGATTTTGCTCATAAAGAAACGTCCTTACATCAGAGCTTCCCAGCATAGCGCGAGAGAAGAAGCATTGTCATCTACCGACGTTGCCCACTAGACTGGAGACAGGCCGCGCGCCGCGCGCGTGCGAAATAATCACTGATTCAGGGATTTATCATGCTGTGGTCGTTTATTGCTGTCTTATTCTCCGGCTGGCTTTACGTTGATGCGTCCTATCGGGGGCCAGCCTGGCAACGCTGGATTTTCAAACCCGTGACGCTATTGCTCCTTCTTATGCTGGCCTGTCAGGCACCCATGTTTAGCGCCACCGGCTACCTGGTGGTAGCGGGGCTATTCGCAAGTCTGGTCGGCGATGCGCTCACGCTGCTTCCCACCCAGCGCATCATGTATGCCGTCGGCGCCTTTTTTCTGTCCCACCTGCTTTACACTATTTGGTTCGCCAGCGAGATGACGCTGAGCTTTTTTTGGCCGTTGCCGCTTACACTGCTTATCATTGGCGCCGTTCTCATCGCTATCGTCTGGAGCCGCTTAGAAGAACTGCGCTGGCCGGTGTGCACTTTTATTGGCATGACGCTGGTCATGGTCTGGCTTGCCGGTGAGCGCTGGTTTATGCGCCCGACGGACACGGCGTTTTCCGGATTTATTGGCGCAGGGTTGCTGCTAATGGCCTACATCATCTGGCTTATTAGCCACTATCGACGCCGTTTCACCGCAGACAATGCCCTGATCGCTGCCTGTTACTTCATCGGGCACTTTCTTATCGTCCGCGCGTTATATCTGTAATTCCCGACCGGGCGCACTGTCGCCCGATCGCTAGAGAAAATCATCTTGACTCTGGAGCTGGCTCTAGGGTGTAACTTCGCTAATGAGAAATTTATCATTATCGGAGATGAGATGAATCGGCCCACCGCTCCTTCCGGGAAAAAGGCGCCCAACTTCGCGCAAGCGTCCCTACTCCCGCTGCAAAAAGCTGAAGATTGCTGCCATCAGGCTGAGCCCGTAGCCGAGCCATCCGCCGCAGCGCGGCCGGCAGGCAACGCGCGCTATAGCTGGAAGGTTCAGGGAATGGACTGCCCGGCCTGCGCGCGCAAAGTTGAAGTTGCCGTACAGCAGGTCGCAGGCGTCACACAAACTCAGGTGGTTTTTGCCACCGAAAAGCTGGTGGTTGACGCATCGGAAGACATCAGGCGTGCCGTTGAGGATGCGGTGCATAAGGCAGGCTATGCGCTGTCCGTCGACGGCGCCGCACCGCAGCCGCATACCGCCTGGCGCGAATATTTCCCGCTCGCGCTAATCACCGCGCTGATGGGGTTAAGTTGGGGCATCGCACTATTTTCACCCGTGGGCGGAAAAGCCGCATTCACTATCACAACGCTGGCCGGCCTGTGGCCCGTCGCGCGCCAGGCGCTGCGCCAAATCCGCGCCGGCAGCCCTTTCGCCATTGAGACATTAATGTGCGTCGCGGCCGTCGGTGCGCTATTCATCGGTGCCACGGCCGAAGCAGCCATGGTGCTCCTGTTATTTCAACTGGGAGAACGCCTCGAAGCTTTCGCCGCGGCGCGCGCCCGTCGCGGCGTGACCGCGCTAATGGCGCTGCGCCCGGAAACCGCGATTCGGCTACGTGACGGAGCGATGGAAACCGTGCCCGTGGCCGCGCTGCGTCCCGGCGACTGTATTGAAGTCGCCGCCGGCGCGCGCCTGCCTGCCGACGGTCGATTACTGAACGACAGCGCAAGTTTCGACGAAAGCGCGCTGACCGGAGAATCGCTGCCGGTAGAGAAATCGCGCGGGGATGGCATTGCCGCAGGCGCAACCAGCCTCGACAGTAAAGCGCTCCTTGAAGTAACGTCGCAGCCGGGCGATAGCGCTATTGACCGCATTTTACGTCTGATTGAAGAAGCCGATGCGCGCCGGGCGCCTATTGAGCGCTTTATCGATCGTTTTAGCCGCAGCTACACGCCCGCGATAATGGCGCTGGCATTGCTCACGGCGACGGTGCCCCCTCTGTTATTCGGCGCGGCGTGGAGCGTCTGGATTTATAAAGCCCTGGCGTTATTGCTGATAGGCTGCCCCTGCGCGCTGGTCATTTCAACGCCAGCCGCGATAACCTCCGCCCTAGCGAGCGCAGCCCAGCGCGGTATCTTAATTAAAGGCGGTGCCGCGCTGGAAAGTTTAGGGCGGATACGTCAAATCGCATTTGATAAAACCGGTACGCTGACCACGGGACAGCCCCAGGTTACCGCAATCCGTACCTTCAGCACCTATAGTGAAGCGCAGGTTTTAACGCTATCGGCAGCCATTGAACGCGGCTCAACGCACCCGCTGGCGCAGGCGATCGTCAGGACAGCCGAAGAACGGCAGCTTGTGTTACCAAACGCAGAGCAGCAGCGAACTCTCGCAGGTATTGGCATAGAGGCGACGGTTAACGGTGAGCGGCTGCGGCTGATTTCCCCCGCCAGAGTGCCGGTAACGCTACTGCGCGCAGAGGAGCAGGCTTTGGTGCAGAGCCTGGAAGCAGAGGGGCATACGCTGGTTATCCTGCTTACCGGCGAGACGGCGCTGGGCGCCGTTGCGCTGCGCGATACATTACGCTCCGAAGCGCCCGCAGCGCTGGCCGAGCTGGGAGAGTTGGGCATCCAGTGTATTATGCTAACCGGTGATAACCCTCGCGCGGCGGCGGCCATCGCCGATACATTGCATACACAATTTCAGGCAGGCCTGCTCCCGGCGGATAAAGTCGATGCGGTTCGCAAGCTTAGCGCAGCTTCTCCGCTTGCTATGGTGGGCGATGGCATCAATGACGCCCCGGCGATGAAAGCCGCAACGATAGGCATCGCGATGGGCGGTGGAACCGATGTCGCCCTCGAAGCCGCCGACGCGGCGCTTTCTCACAATCGTCTGAATGAATTACCGGCGCTCATTCGCCTGGCGCGCGCTACGCATAATAATGTGCGACAGAATATTGCCATCGCGCTGGGGCTGAAGGCCGTTTTTCTGGTCACCACGCTTATCGGCTTTACCGGATTATGGCTGGCAGTGCTCGCCGATTCAGGCGCCACCGCGCTGGTGACGGCAAATGCGCTGAGGCTATTGCGTAGAAAAAAGCAGGGATAATTGTCTGATACAATCAATGGCGCTTACGTAGCAAATAGCGATACGGCAGTGTATCCGCCTGCTGCGCCAGTAAATCATGTTCCATGAAGCGACAAAACCCGGGGATATCCCGCGTAGTCGCCGGATCGTCGGCGATAATCAGCAAGGTTTCTCCGGCCTGCATATTACGCACCGTCTTGCGCACCATCATTACCGGCTCAGGGCACCGCAGGCCCTGGGCATCCAGAATGTGGTCCGCCTCATTAAACACATCGGTCATACTGTTCTCTGAATAAATAGAAATAGAAGCGCCGCTCTCTTACACTGCGGCGTGAAAAACACCCGCGCCGAATCGGCCTCTGGTTACGAAGCAGCCCAACAGCAAACTGACGCTATGCCCGCTCGCCCCGGCCACAGCGGGCATTTCCGCTGGGGTTAAAACCGCGCTAGTTTACGCCGGGGATTCAACAACGCAAGCGGGGTTAACGATTGCGCAGAAAACACGCATTGCAAATTTGAGCCAGCGCAGTATTATGCTGCGCTTTTCAACGGCAAAACGCCGCCTGGGTTCCCTCACCCCAGTGCAGTTTAAAAAGGTACATTATGCTTACTTTAACCGCGCATCAGCGCCAGCGGGCGCTTATCTGGCTATCGCTATTTCATTTAGCAGTCATTATTTCCAGTAACTATCTGGTTCAACTTCCCATCTCTGTGTTTGGGTATCACACTACGTGGGGGGCGTTTAGTTTCCCGTTTATTTTTCTGGCCACTGATTTAACGGTGCGTATCTTCGGCGCGCAGCTTGCCAGGAGAATTATTTTTGCGGTGATGATCCCAGCTTTAGCCGCATCCTACATTATCTCCGCACTATTCTTTATGGGCCACTGGCAGGGGATTTCCGCATTAACGACCTTCAATGTCTTTGTCGCGCGCATCGCGTGCGCCAGTTTTATGGCCTATGCGCTGGGGCAAATTCTCGACGTCCACGTATTTAATCGACTGCGTCAAAGCAGGCGCTGGTGGCTAGCGCCAGCGGCATCAGCGCTATTTGGCAATGTCAGCGATACGCTGGCGTTCTTTTTCATCGCCTTTTGGCGCAGCACGGATATTTTTATGGCACAGCATTGGGTAGAAATCGCCGTTGTTGACTACTGTTTTAAGATACTTATCAGCATAATCTTCTTCCTTCCCGCCTACGGCATGCTGTTGAATACAATTCTGAAGCGGCTGGCGAAGATGCACCAACGTGAAGCCTTACAGCCAGTCTGAGACGGTATACATCTTGTGATAAGATGCATGAAGCGGCCAAAAAGGCTGAATAATCTGAGGGAAAAATCAATGCGCAACCTGATAAAATATGTCGGAATCGGCCTGCTCGCATTAGGTCTTGCAGCCTGCGACAATAGCGACAACGATGGCCGCGCGCCTGCTCAGGGCAGCGAAGCGCAAAGCAGCGAAGCGCAAAGCAGCGAAGCGCAAAGCAGCGATGCTGGCAACACGATTACCTTGCTTGACGGTAAGTTAAATTTTTCCCTGCCTGCCGATATGACCGATCAAAGCGGGAAAGTTGGCACGCAGGCTAACAATATGCACGTTTATTCAGATTCTACCGGGCAAAAAGCGGTGATTGTCATCCTTGGCGATACCACCAGCGAAACGCTTGACGTTCTGGCTAAGCGGCTGGAAGACCAGCAGCGTAGCCGCGACCCTCAGCTACAGGTGGTCACAAATAAAGCTATTCAGGTTGACGGCCAAAAGCTGCAGCAGTTAGACAGTATTATTTCGGCACGCGGCCAAAGCGCCTGGTCATCGGTTATCCTTGGGAAAGTGGACGGCAAACTACTCACCATGCAAATAACGCTGCCAGCAGACGATCAACAAAAAGCGCAGACCGAAGCGGAAAGCATCGTCAATACGCTCACGCTGAAACCGTAAATAGCCGTATCGCATACTCGATATCTTTGAGCACTTCCCGCCAGGGCGCGCAGATGCCGCTCTGGGGGTAGTGCTTTGTCTTCTACTCTCTGGCTTATCACGCCATACGCGCAGCTCCCTTTTTTGCAACCATTGCAGCAAGCCGACAGCGGCACGCTACACTTTGAAAACTCACCTTTTCTGCTCAGGAGCGCCAATGGCGACGCCCGACCCCCAAACCACCGGCCTGCATATTCTACTTAAACTGGCCGCACTGGTGATTATTCTTGCCGGTATACACAATGCCTCCGACATCATTGTCTCACTGCTGCTGGCCATTTTTTTTGTCATTGTATTGAACCCGCTGGTTGTCATGCTTATTCACCGCGGGCTAAACCGCACGCTTGCTATCACACTGGTTATGATTGGTATGCTGATCGTCCTATCTTCTATCCTCGGCATACTTGCTTCCTCGATGAATGAGTTTATTGCCACGCTGCCTCAGTACAACCAAATGCTGACCCATAAGATAATCGAACTGGAGCGGCAGGCTCCTTTCTTACATCTGCGACTTTCCCCCGCTCGCCTTCTGGAACATATCGACACCGAACATATGATGACCTTCGCGACCACATTTATGACACAAATTTCCGGCGCAATGGCAAGCGTGCTGGTACTCATCATGACGGTTGTCAACAACGGGTAAAAAGTGATCCACTTACCGTCACCACCAACGGTCTA
>CALYPF010000178.1 GCA_945271245.1 uncultured Enterobacteriaceae bacterium
GTAGTTCAGTTGGTTAGAATACCTGCCTGTCACGCAGGGGGTCGCGGGTTCGAGTCCCGTCCGTTCCGCCACTTATTAAAAACCCTGAGCCTTGCTCAGGGTTTTTTGCTTTTCTACTAGCCGCTAAATATGTTGCATAGGAGCGAAAACCATGAAGCTACACGGTTTACACAGTGTAGGCGGTTGGAATTCCTGCAAGAGCATCATTGATATATCGCCGGCTTTTAAAATCTCAACGCGTTTAACGTTCGCCGTGGTTTTATAGTAATAATTGAAGGGGTTAAACGCCTTTTATATGGGTTGCCTATTTCATGGAGCATCCGTCTTATGAATATTCGTGCTTAAGAAATCGATAAATGCCCGGATCCGCGTACTCACTGCCCGATCGCTATAATATACGGCGCTTAATGGTATGGTGACGGGAAGCAATTTATCGGGTAATACTTCCACTAATTCACCTCGCGCAATTTCCTTATCGACCATAAAATCCGATAAGCAGGCGATGCCGTTATCTTGCAGGCAAAGCTGCTTAATTGTCTCTCCGCTGTTAGAGGAGAGCGAAGGGTTAACCTCATACATTTGCCCGTCATCCTGGGCAAGCGGCCACCGATTAAGTGACGCAGGCTCGCTAAAACCCAGACAGGAATGCTGATTGAGATCGGCCGCACATTGAGGATGGCCAAACTGCTCCAGATAGGCAGGAGTTGCGATGATGCGGCGCAGGCTATTGAATAATGGGCGTGCCCGCAGGCTGGAATCTGTGAGCTCCCCTACGCGAATAGCAATATCCACTTTGCGCTCAATTAAGTTGATAAAGGTTTCAGAGGAGACCAAAGAGAGCGTCACATCAGGGTAACGTTCACGAAAGGGTTTAACCAGTGGCAACAACAGATGTAGAACGATAGGCGTTGCAGCGTCAACTCGCAGCAGCCCTTTAGGTGCGCGGCGGCTTTCCTGTAATTCATTTTCCGCCGCCGCCATATCCTGCAGAATTTGCTGTGCGCGTCTGAAATAGCGCTGTCCTTCTTCGGTCATACTGAGCTGACGCGTTGTACGATTTAACAAGTTAACTTCAAGTTTATTTTCGAGGCGCTTTACTGCCCGGCTGATAGCCGAATTCGCCTGCCCTAACAGTTCGGCAGCCCGGCTAAAACTTCCGCTTTCTACCACAGCCACAAAAATAATTAGCTCTTCCGAAGTTGCTTTCACTATTGCACCTAAAGCAAAATTGCCATGCGATTTATATATAATTAGCATTTCAGCACAGTGGCAGAAAGCTGTCATCTGTTTTGAGACTACATGCGGTTGTGGGAACGTAACGTTGAAAGTGACGTCTAAACACCCTATAACGAAAGAAACGGCCGTTATTGTGTCGAAAAGAAATAGAGGCATTAATCAATCGTGCGAAGAAAAACCTACGCTATGCGCTACGTTGCAGGTCAGCCAGCGGAAAGGATAATGGCAACCGGCGTTCCGGTCGGCATTGGCCAGGCGATGCCCTCCGGGGCGCCTCTTAATGGAGAGGGCCCACTGCGCGTATTAGTATGGAATATTTTTAAGCAGCAGCGGGCCGAATGGCTATCCGTACTGCGTGATTTTGGCAAAGAAGCGCATTTGGTGCTGCTACAGGAGGCGCAAACTACCCCTGAGTTGATTCGCTTTGCGACCACGAACTATTTAGCCGCCGATCAGGTTCCCGCCTTTGTACTGCCGCAGCATCCATCCGGAGTAATGACACTGGCTTCAGCTCATCCCGTCTATTGTTGCCCACTGCGTGAAAGAGAGCCAATATTACGCCTTGCAAAATCAGCCTTGGTTACGGTTTATCCCATCCCGGACGGGCGCCTTTTAATGGTCGTCAACATTCATGCCGTAAATTTTAGCCTCGGCGTGGATGTTTATAGTAAGCAGTTAGGACCGATTGGTGAACAAATAGCGGCGCATTCTGGTCCGGTTATTATGGCCGGCGATTTCAATGCATGGAGTCGCCCGCGTATGAATGCGCTCTACCGCTTCTCTCGGGAAATGTCGCTGCGTGAAGTGCGTTTTAAGGACGACCGCCGCCGCCGGACTTTTGGCCGCCCGCTGGATTTTGTTTTCTATCGCGGCCTGACCGTGCATGATGCCTCTGTATTAGTTACCCGAGCTTCCGATCATAACCCTTTGCTGGTTGAATTTACGCCAGGCCGGCGCTAACCGGTAAGCGTAGTAGAGAACGGTAGCCGACGAGCGATATCCAGGCGATTATTTTAACGCGTTACGCGATGTGAAGGGCGCTCTGGCAGAGATGACGCTGCAATTACAGACGTTGCTATCCTTAACAACACTACTCCTATCTTCTCCCAATCACTCCTTGCAGGCGCCGCAGCCAAAAATTGCTTTCATAGCTAGCGGTTGAGATACGCGCTAAACGATCGGAGCGGCTACCCATTGACAGGATTCAAGTAAATACATTAAGAACGGACAAAACTGGTGGAGACTGGCTTTTTACAGGGAGACAGGCAATAAAAAAGCACCGTTTGAGCGGCGCTTTTTTATCATTTCAGGAATTTCAGGAATTTCAGGAATTTCAGGAATTTCAGGTTTCAGGCATCGCATCGTGCTTAACATATAGCGTAAGCTGATCGCCCGGCTTAAGATTGCCGGTACTCTCATTCCAGCGCATTAAATCTTTAATTTTAACGCCATGCCTTTTTGCGATGCTGGCCAGAGAGTCACCTTTTCGCACGCGATAAGTAATGCTGTTATCGTTTTTCGCAAGTTGAGATACGCTTTTGGACTCAGTGCTTACGGTCAACGTTTGCCCTGGTTTGATACGTGCGCTGTTCAAACCGTTATTCCGCTGCAAAGCGCTCTGCGACATATTCAGCTTAGCGGCGATACCGCTAAGCGTATCGCCACGCTGCACGGTATAACGGCTTTTTGTAGTCCGGCTACTATTTTCTGCCAGAAGCCCCGACTCTACGGCAACAAAATCGCTGGACGCCAGCGATGCGCGCAGTTTAGCCACATGCTTTTGCGGGACCATAACATACTGCGAGCCGCCTTTGCCCAGTACGCTGCCTTTGTAACCAGCATTAAATGCCTTCAATTTACTCACAGGCATACCGGTCATACTCGCTAACTGAGTCATTTCGACCGGCGTTGTCACTTTGACGCGCGCCAGCGCGCGGCTGCCGTTGGTGGTAGGCAGGCGAACGCCATAGCGTTTGCTGTTTTTGAAGATATCGCTCAGCGCCAGCATTTTCGGAATATAGATTTGTGTCTCTTTGGGCAACGACAGCGACCAGTAGTCGGTTGGTTTCCCTGCGGCTCTATTCGCTTTTATCGCCTTTAACACGCGCCCTTCGCCGCTATTATACGCGGCAACCGTTAGCAGCCAGTCCCCGTCAAACATTCGGTTAAGGCGCTGCATGATATTAAGCGCGGCCGTCGTTGAAGCCTCTACGTCGCGACGTGCATCGTAATCCCGGGTCTGTTTCAGACCGTAATTACGCCCCGTGCTGGGGATAATTTGCCAAATTCCTGCAGCGCTGCGGGCAGACGTTGCATGGGGATCAAAAGCGCTCTCCACTATGGGTAACAGTACCAGTTCCATAGGCATATTACGTTTCTTAATTTGCCCGGCTATCCAGTACATATACGGTTCAGCCCGTAAGGTCACATCGTGGAGATAGCTCTTGTTTTTTAAAAATTTTAATTTTTGCTCGCGAACCCGGCTATTGGCCGGAATTCCCATCTTTAGCTCGTTGCCAATGAAGGACCACAGATCCTGATCCTGCGCGAGGGCGAGATTATTATCCAGCCATCGCGCGGATGTCGCTCGATCTGCTAGCTTCCCTGCATCATTTTGACTCGCTGCAGAAAGGCTCTGTGCGTGCTGTTGAACGCCGGCGTCGCGCTGCGTCGCCTGGCACCCCACGAGCAGGACAGAGGCGAAAATTATCGCTTTTGCCTTCATGTGTGTGCGTCAATGGTTGTTTAAAAGACGTGCAATCATACAGTCCACTGCGGGGGGAAGCAACCAGGAAAACTCAGAACATATCTTTAGCGGCCCGTAACCATGCAAAAACGTGTTCAGATTGTTGCAACTTTGTTTCTTTTGAAATTTTTTAATTAAATCAGAATCTTCTGTTCTTAAGAATAAATTTATTGCGCGCTCATTTTTTAAAATAGTGGGTAAGGTTTTTTCATTTTTTGCCCTTAATTCACTTACATCGCGATAGTAATCCTTTAAAGCTCTATCTTCCGGAAGAATGCTTAATGCAAATTTTATGTTACTCAGCGTGTATTCATGAGCACAGCAAATTAACGTATCCGCAGGGAGCGCATTTAATTTCTTCAAAGAAGCGAACATTTGTGCGGCGGTTCCTTCAAACAAACGCCCACAGCCGCCGGAAAAGAGTGTATCTCCGCAAAATAGCCAGGGGGCGGCATACCAGCAAATATGCCCCAGCGTATGACCGGGCGTGGCGATAACCTGAAAATCAAGGCCCAGAAGTGTCATGCGAGTGCCGTCGTACACAAGCTCTGTCGCGCCTTTATCCCGCGTTTCTTCAGGGCCGTAAACAGGAAGCTGCGGATAGCGTTCACGCAGCTGTGCAACACCGCCGACGTGATCCTGATGATGATGCGTCAATAAAATTGCTTCAGGCTGCCACTGATTATCTTCTAATGCGCTCAGCACCGGTGCGGCCTCACCGGGGTCAACGATCAGACAGCGTTTTTTCTCATCGCTCAGAACCCAGATGTAATTATCCTGAAAAGCGGAAATACTGGTAAGATTCATGCATACCTCTTACTGCGTAATGGAAGGGCGAGATGAAACCGGCAAGGATTCCTGAACCACTGGTGGCGCCAGCCCGCTGGGCCGAGTTGCCTTGGGGCGATAATCATCGCGCGGCGATCGAACGGCAGTTGCAGCCGTGGCTGGCGAAGATGTTTGGCTTTCATCTGCTTAAAGTCGGTAACTTAAGCGCAGAAATCAATACCGATACCTGCGCTATTTCACACCAGTTTAACATGGCATTACAAGGGGAAAACCTTCAGGTGATGGGAGAGGCGCTGCAACTTCCCTTCGCACCAGATTCAATCGATGCGTGTTTGCTGGCACATTCTCTGCCCTGGTGTGGCGATCCTCATCGTTTATTGCGTGAGATTGACAGAGTCCTGATTGACGATGGCTGGCTGATAATCACCGGATTCAACCCCTTAAGTCTTGCCAGAGTCGGCAGAATACGGACGCTGTTTCGCAAACCGCGGGTTCCTCAGTGGCGGTCATTTACGCTGATGCGCCAAATAGACTGGCTGGCATTACTTAATTTTGAAGTTATGCACTGCGGCTGCTTTGAAGTATTGCCATGGCAGAAGAGCGGCGGACGTTTATTAAATACCCACGTGCCCGCCCTGGGATGCCTGCAAATGATCGTGGCGCGTAAACGCACCGTGCCGTTGACATTCACCCCCATGAAAAACTTGCGTAAAAAACCGCAGTTGCGCCCGGCGGTGGGCGCGACGCGCCAGTACTGAATCGGGTTATCCCGCAGCCTCCTGCGCCTGATAGCCCACATCGTCCAGCGTCGGCTTAGAGGCCGCCGCGCGCGCCAGTTCATCGCAGCGCTCATTTTCCGGGTGGCCAGCGTGTCCCTTTACCCATTCCCATTTAATCGTATGCTGGCTGAGTGCGGCATCGAGACGCTGCCAAAGGTCGACATTTTTAACCGGCTGTTTGGCCGCAGTCTTCCAGCCGCGCTTTTTCCAGTTATGGATCCACTGCGTTATACCCTGGCGTACATACTGGCTATCGGTACTCAGGACAATATCGCAGTGCTCCCGAACGGCCTCAAGCGCCACAATAGCAGCCATAAGCTCCATACGATTATTGGTGGTTAGCTGATATCCGGCGCTGAAGGTTTTTTCATGCTGTTTATAGCGTAGAATTGCGCCATATCCGCCGGGGCCTGGGTTGCCTAGGCAGGAGCCGTCGGTGAAAATTTCTACCTGTTTACGCATCTCTGGTAGACTTCCTGTGACAAAAAGCCAAGTCTGACATAAACGAGCGCTATGAGCACTGCAATTACACGACAGATTGTTCTCGATACCGAAACCACGGGTATGAACCAGCTCGGTGTCCACTATGAAGGGCACCGAATTATAGAAGTGGGCGCCGTTGAGGTTGTTAACCGGCGCTTAACGGGGAATAACTTTCACGTCTATATAAAACCGGACCGGCTGGTGGACCCCGAAGCGTTCAATGTCCACGGTATCGCCGATGAGTTTCTGCGCAATATGCCGACGTTTGCCGATATCGCCGACGACTTTCTGGCCTATATCGATGGCGCCGAGCTGGTTATACACAACGCATCGTTTGATATCGGCTTTATGGATTATGAGTTCGGTATGCTCAATCGCGGCATCCCGAAGACAAATACGTTTTGCAAAATCACCGACAGCCTCGCTCTCGCTCGCCAGATGTTTCCCGGCAAGAGAAACAGCCTTGATGCTTTATGCTCGCGCTATGAGATAGATAACACCAAACGCACCCTGCACGGCGCATTACTCGATGCCCAAATTCTGGCAGATGTCTACCTGGCGATGACCGGTGGGCAAACGGCATTGGCGTTTACGATGGAAGGTGAGTCGCGTCAGAAGCAGGGCGATGAAAATAGGGTGCAACGCATCGTGCGCAGCGGCGGGAAACTGCGCGTCATTAACGCCAGCGATGAAGAGCTATTAAACCATGAGGCGCGCCTGGACCTGGTAGAAAAAAAGGGCGGTAGCTGCATGTGGCGTGCCTGAATGCCGATTTTCGGGCTAAATTTCACGCAGTCGGTTTATTTTACGAGAAAATTTATTGACGCGCCCGGGGGCAATTCGTAATATTCGCTCCGCTCCCAACGTGGAGCGCCGCGGAGCGGTAGTTCAGTTGGTTAGAATACCTGCCTGTCACGCAGGGGGTCGCGGGTTCGAGTCCCGTCCGTTCCGCCACTATTCAAGGCCATGCTATTAATTAGCATGGCTTTTTTCATGTCTGTAATTTTGGTGCCTCTTTCAGTTTACCAGCACATTGCGCTTCCTGTTTCTGCTTCCGGCAATGATCCTCCGTTCGTATTCGGCTATTCGGCTATTCGGCTATTCGGCTATTCGGCTATTCGGCTTAAGCTTGTGCGACCTAATGCCAGCATCTTCGGTTAATGTCGGTTAATAATATTGTTCATCTTCTCAAACAGTCCCGGTCGCCAAACGACGTGCGGGCGCGGCCTTTCTGAAAAGTGAATCCTGGACGGCTTTTCATTGCCGTCACAGTACATTTAGCTACCCGAAACAGGCGAGTTCCGGCCTCAGCCTGTCTCATTATGAGCGGCGTTTATTAGCGCCTTCCCATATACGAATTGCGTTTTTAAAACCGGTACTCAGCCTCAAAGCCAACGGAATACGCGGGTGCGCTGCGTGAAGCATTATCGCCGGAGCCTGAACGAAAACGCTTAGACGGCGTAAACATCCCCATAATCAGCTCTGTTTTCAAATGCTCGTTAACCTCCAGCCCCCAGATAAGGTCAATACCGCCGCCCAGGCGCGACGTTTTACGGGTGTCATAACGCGATTTAAGCTCGCTGTTATGCACGTCTAAATCCCCTTTTTCTACCTGCCGATAATCGTGATAAACCAGGTCCAGGGTAGAGTCCGGAGTAATATTCACGCCGATACCGGCGGTGAGGATATGCAGGTTTGTGAGTTCCGGTGCCAGCGTAGCGCCATAAATGTTACCAACGGTGCAAAACTGATCCACCCCAGCGGTTGAAAACTGATCCA
>CALYPF010000179.1 GCA_945271245.1 uncultured Enterobacteriaceae bacterium
GACCGTTGGTGGTGACGGTAAGTGGATCACTTTTTACCCGTTGTTGACACTATTTAGGTTGGAGCTGTCGCCTTGCTAAATTTCAGGGCGAAGTCGGCTCTGGCTATGGTGGCATGATATCTGTATTGTAAGGGTAATAATTTACTGGCCGGATATAGTCGGGAAACAGTATGAAGAGCTTACAAATTGCAGTAGGTATTATCTGCAACGATCGCGATGAGATTTTTATTACCGAACGTCCCTCTGGCACGCATATGGGCAACAAATGGGAGTTTCCTGGAGGAAAAATCGAAGCGAATGAAACGCCTGAACAGGCGCTAATCCGTGAATTACAGGAAGAAGTTGGCATAACGGCTACAGAATACACCCATTACGCGACACAGGAACATACTTTCCCGGACAGGCAGGTAACACTTTGGTTTTATCGGGTCGAAAAATGGCAGGGATCGCCCTGGGGCAAAGAGGGTCAGCAAGGGCAGTGGGTGGCAAGGACTGCCTTAGATTCCGCTACGTTTCCCCCGGCTAACCTTCATATTATTGAGCGCTTATTATGTGAAAAATAACTGTAGCAGCAATGTCAGTGCCAAATGCATTCCAGGCACTTAGTGTCACTCGTTAGGTGTTCCCTTCTTCGCTCCAGTTATCGCTATCCGATAATGTCCCCTGGCTGGAAATCCGTTTTTCCTCGGCGGCCCATTCCCCTAAATCAATAAGCTGGCAGCGTTTACTGCAAAAAGGACGGCAGGGGCTATTTTCTCCCCAGATAACGGGCTTTCCACAGGTTGGGCAGGTTACTACGGTGTGTTCTGACATAGTATTTCTCTATCAACAGCAGGCTAAGTCGAAATCAAAGCGGGCAGGAACACTGCCGTGCTCGCTATCGAGCGGTAAGAAGCGAATCGCAAAGCGACTTTTATGGCCAGAAACCTGAGGATAAAGCAGGCTCTCCTTCTCTAGCCGCAGGCGCAGTAAATCAGCGCCTTCCGCATTGTCCTGATAGAAACCGTTCAGGCTCGTTTGTTTACGCAGCGGTGCCGCATTACGGATCAGGTCCAGTAATAGAAAAAGCGGTTTTTTTATCGAACTCAGCGACGCCAGCCATAAATCTACCTGAGCATCGCGCGTAGGTTGACTTTGAGCAAGCCAGATATGCAGCGTAGGTAAATCGAAACTACAACAACCGCCGGGAATGCTCAGCCTTTGACGTACCAGGCCAATGATTCGGTCTTCTCGCAGCACTTGCCCGGGGCGTGGCGCAGACATTAGCATTGTGCTGTTTTCTTTTAATTGATGACGCAATTGGGTAATACGCTCCGGGTCGACGCCGGGCACTTGCGCCCATTCCTGCAATTTACGCTGCTGCCGCTCTAACTCTTTTAGAATTTCGGTACGTATTTCACCTCGCTCGAATACATCGAGTAAGTCTCCGATATTGCGGAAAAAATGTAACGCGCTGGCGTGACTGTCGAGCGGTAATTGAGCTTCCAGTTGCTGCAATAGAAATTCCATACGTAACCAGGTACGCATTTTTTCATTCAATGGATGCTCAAAAATGATTTGGCAATGCATTACTCTTTTTCCTGTGCTACAGCCTTTGCAGCTAGCGCCAGATAGCGCTGATGCAGGCGGACGACTTCAGTGGGGATAGCCTGAGGATCGCCGTCATTATTAATGATATCATCTGCGGCCGCCAGACGCTCAGCGCGAGAGACCTGTGCGGCTATAATTTTTTCGACCTGCTCGCGACTGACACCGTCGCGTTGGATAGTTCGGAGCCTTTGCGTTTCCGGCGATACATCAACCACTAAAATACGGTTTACCAGATTTTGAAGGTTGTTCTCAAGTAATAAAGGCACAACCCATAACACATAAGGTGATGTCGCTACGGATATATAGTGCCGCGTACGGCATTGAATTAATGGATGGAGTAAAGCATTTAGCCACGTCTTTTCTTGTGGCATCGTAAAAATAACTTCACGTAATTTGCGCCGATTAAGCGTGCCGTCAGTATGTAAAATCTCAGAGCCAAAATGTTCGCTAATTGCTACCAGCGCTGGCTGCCCAGGTTCTACCACCTCGCGAGCTATAACGTCAGCGTCGATAATGGCTATACCTTCTCGGGAAAAAGCCGCCGCAACGGTACTTTTACCACTTCCAATCCCGCCGGTTAGTGCGACTGTATACACCATAACGCATAGCCCTGAAGGTTTATTTAGAGTAAACAGCGCGCTTTCTTCCGATTAATCAGCATGCTGCGCGAGTGTTGGCAGATGCATGGGGCGCTGTAATAATCACTCTCTCTTTTAAAAGGTAAATTAGCGGGATTGTAGCGTAAAAAAAGAACTTTTCGCAGTCTTGCGGCGCATATATTAGTGCGTATGATAGCGTTACTGGAATGGGTTGTTGTTCCGCCAATGAATGTTTACGCGACTACCGCCATTGACCAGGAATCCGCATATGCGTATTGAAGAAGATCTGAAATTAGGCTTTAAAGATGTACTTATCCGCCCGAAGCGTTCTACGCTAAAAAGCCGCTCAGAAGTAGAGCTTGAGCGCGAATTCACCTTTAAACACTCAAAAGCCACATGGTCTGGCGTTCCTATTATCGCTGCTAATATGGACACTGTTGGGACCTTTTCTATGGCGCAGGCTTTAGCGCAATTCCAGATTCTGACCGCAGTGCACAAGCATTATGATGTGAATGCCTGGCAGGCGTTTATCAGCCAGGTACCAGATTCTGTGTTAAACCATGTTATGGTTTCAACGGGTACTTCAGACGCAGATTTTGAGAAAACTAACGCTATTTTGGCGCTTTCTCCGCGCCTGAAGTTTATTTGTATCGATGTCGCAAACGGTTACTCTGAACACTTTGTTCGCTTTGTGAGTAAAGCGCGTGATGCATGGCCGGACAAAACTATCTGCGCCGGTAATGTCGTTACAGGCGAAATGTGCGAGGAACTCATTCTCTCTGGCGCAGATATCGTTAAAGTTGGTATCGGGCCAGGATCGGTTTGTACCACGCGCGTTAAAACAGGGGTTGGTTATCCGCAGCTCTCGGCGGTTATTGAGTGCGCTGATGCGGCTCATGGACTGGGTGGACAAATTGTTAGCGATGGTGGTTGCACAACGCCTGGCGACGTTGCGAAAGCTTTTGGCGGTGGAGCCGATTTCGTCATGCTGGGTGGTATGCTTGCAGGCCACGAAGAAAGTGGCGGAAAGGTTATCGAAGAAAACGGTGAAAAATTCATGCTGTTTTATGGTATGAGCTCTGAATCTGCGATGAACCGGCACGTCGGCGGGGTCGCTGAATATCGCGCGGCTGAGGGAAAGACGGTAAAACTCCCGCTACGCGGACCGGTAGAATATACGGCGCGTGATATCATGGGCGGCCTGCGCTCTGCTTGCACCTATGTGGGAGCCGAGCGTTTAAAAGAGTTAACCAAAAGAACCACGTTTATTCGAGTGCAGGAGCAGGAAAACCGCGTATTTAATACGCTATAACCTTTCCTGACGATGCGTAGCCAAGCGGTTACGCATCGCTAACCCATACTTATAGCCTCCCCAAGCCTGAACACCGGCAGATAAAGAGCTATCGTTAATGTGCCCACTATCCCTCCCATTAGCGACATCATTGCAGGCTCTAGCGCTGCCGCCAGCGTATCCGCGCGATCCTGCGTTTGCTCTGTATGCCACTGCCCTAACCGCGCTAGCATGTTATCCAGCGTACCGCTCTCCTCTCCGGTACGTATCAGTTGCACGCAGAGTGGGCTAAAAGCGGTTTCCTGGGCGATAGCCTGAGATAATGGATCTCCGGATAAAAGTTTTTTTTGTACTCGCGTCAACGCCGCACGCCACCATGGATGCGTCATTGCCAGCCCAGCGGTTTCAAGCCCCTGCAGCAAAGATATTCCTGCCTGCTGTGTCAGCGCCAGGGTGGTATGAATTTGACTTAATTTTTGTCCACGCAGCAGGGCGCCTGTAAATGGCAAGGATAGCAGCCAGCGCTGTTCACGCATTTGCCAGGCCATTTGCTTACGCAGATGAGTGAAGAATGGAAAGCATAGAGCAATCGCCGCAACGACAGGAACACTATATTGTATGAGGGCATGCGATAGCGCAATGAAGGCCCGCGTCAATGAGGGGAGTGGCGTATTAAAGCTTTGATAAATAGATGCAAATTCCGGTAAAACAAAGCCCAGCATAGCTGCGCTGACTAATAGCGTGACTCCCAGAGTAAACAAAGGGTATCGCAAAGCTTTACGGATTTTTATCTGTAATTGATATTGCCGTTCCTGTTGTTCGGCGAGCCGATGGCAGCATAATTCTAATTTCCCTGTTAATTCACCGGTACGTAAAAGCGCGATAAAGAGTGGAGGAAATAGCGTTGGCCAGAGAGCCAGAGTATCTGAGAATGCTTTCCCGGTGCTGATATGCCCGGCAATTTGATTGAGCAGAGCGCGCCATCCCGGCAGTGGGTGCTGCTGGGCGATAAGTCGGCATCCGTCGTCCAGAGCGATCCCTGCCTGAAGTAACGTGGATAATTGGCGCAGTACCTCTATCTTTTGCCGCAAATGCCAGCATTTACGCCCGGGAGAGATATCACGCTTTATGCGAATGGGAATGAAACTCTGGCTAATTAGACTTGCGCGCGCTTCAGCGCGGCTACACGCCAGAATAACATCCTGTTGCAAAGCGCCAGAGCTGTCCAGCATTAGCCCGCGCCACACCTGAAGGTTAGCTTTCTGAAGCGCAAACATGTGGTACCCCTAATACGCGCCAGACCTCTTCCAGCGTGGTTAAACCTTCTCTGACGGCCTGCAGTCCGCATTCTATAAGTATATGTGTCCCATGGCGGCGGGCAATATCCTCAATAACGCTGGCCGTTTGGTTAGCGAGTATTGCTTCTTTAAGCGCTTCGTTGACCACCAGAATTTCAAACAAAGCGAGTCGGTCATAATATCCGGAGTAGCACCGTTCGCAGCCTTTGGCGCTCCAGTGTGGGAGCGGTTCGGAAGACAGCGAAGCTGGTAAATTTGCAGGAGGTTGCTCTTCCCGACAGTGGGGACACAGGCGGCGTACTAGCCGTTGAGCAATAATTAATCTGAGCGCAGATGTTAGCTGCCAGCGGGCAATCCCCATTTGTTCAAGCCGTGTTAGTGCCTCTGCGGCGGAATTGGTATGCACAGTTGAAAGAACCAGATGTCCTGTCTGTGCCGCTTTGACGGCAATTTCAGCCGTTTCTCCGTCGCGGATTTCTCCTACCATTATGATATCGGGATCCTGGCGCAGCAGTGCGCGTAGCACGGTTTGAAATGTAATCCCGGCTCGTGGATGAATCTGTGTTTGCGTTAGCCCTGGCAGAGGAAGCTCAATAGGATCTTCAACGCAGGAGATGTTCACGCTGGGTTTATTTAAAGTATGCAGCGCGCTGTAGAGCGTTAACGTTTTACCGCTACC
Organism: uncultured Enterobacteriaceae bacterium; assembly: GCA_945271245.1. Taxonomy (GTDB): domain Bacteria; phylum Pseudomonadota; class Gammaproteobacteria; order Enterobacterales; family Enterobacteriaceae; genus Apirhabdus; species Apirhabdus apintestini. Next base: position 5,458 of record CALYPF010000179.1, read on the forward strand.
GGTGGGGCCAGTGACTAATATCAACCCTTGCGCTGAAGCCAGCGCTTGCTCAAATTTTTTGAGAGCGCCATCAGGCATGCCTAGCGCTTCAAGGGTTAACGGACGGTTTTGTTGACGAAGCAGGCGTAATACGATTTTTTCACCATTGAGGCATGGCAGCGTCGAAATGCGTAGAGACAATTTCTCGCCATTGATGTGGTGATTAAATTGCCCGTCTTGCGGAATTCGGCGCTCGGCAATATCCAGGCTGCCAAGTATTTTAAAGCGAGCAACGACGCTTGCTGCCTGAGCGGTCGGAAATTCGGTCAGCGGGTGCAATACGCCGTCAATACGAAGCCGAATTCGGCAAGCATCGGCATCCGGCTCAACGTGTAGGTCTGATGCGCGGCGCGCGGCTGCCTGATTGAGCGCATAATTTACCAGTTGTACAGCAGACCCATTTAGCGCCGTGTTATCCGCAGTAAATTGCTCGCCTAGACGAAACTTTTCCAGGCGCTCTATATCCCAGCTTTCGATAACGATTCGTCTATTGCTGGCAAACTCCAGCGCCTCGATAAAATCTTGTGATGGCGTACCGTTAATCGCGATGCAAATTTGCTCACTGTTTACGGCGAGAATTATTGCCTGATAGCGGTGGCAAAGTGCGGCTAATTTTTCGTGATTCATCGCGGTTATTCCGAGCTAAAGCGAAAAGTATCTTCGCAGGCCTGTTTTAACGCGCCGTTATCCTGAACTTCGCATATGCGTTTCCAGCTTTGTACGCCTTCGGCATCGCTCCAGCTAGGCGTGAGCGTAATCGTAAGCCCATTCAGGCTTTGTGCACCGGCTATTATGACGGTGCCTTTTGCAACGCTAAGTCGGGACACATAGCGGCTATTCGTTGTCTCAGGGATGCCGTGGCTACCCGCGCTGCAGCCTTCAATTCCACCTTGTTCCAGTGCACAGAGTTCAACGGCCGTGCGATAAGGCATAAAAGTCTGGAGCATATCGGTGAGGGCCGCTTTACACAGATAATTCTGCCACGCAGGGACGCCAATCGCGCTAAGAATGGCAACAATCCCGATAACAACCATTAATTCAATTAATGTAAAACCCCGTTGATGGCGCATGATATTTTCCTCCTGTTCGCGTTGGCGTTAACTGTGTCACGCAAATAAATAAGAGGCGAAAGCGCGAGTGGCGAAGTGGAATGTGGATTCCTGACAAAATAAGGGCGTTGCACACGTTGCTAAGGTTTTAGCATCCTGCTCGCTATTTATAGCGTCGGGCAGGGCACTGATCCGAATTGCATTACAGCGAGGGGAACAATATTGATATAACTGTGTGCGCCGATTATAGCTCTGATAAAAGGAGCTCAAATAGCGCGCCTGCGGCCAGTGTCTTAATGTGGTGGTTGATACGCATTGCATTGGTTATGGCAAGTTTACTAAATATATCTATGAGACAAGCGCTATCCGTAAAGCAATGTTCATCTGAACTCAGGAGGCAATTTATGGCGCTGTAGCTGAGGCTAGTTGGGCAGCAAGGGTTTTAGCGGGCGGAGTAAGGTTATTACGCTTTTGCTGGCATCTAAGTGTGGTTAGCGAAAACGCCCGGTAGTGCGTGGCTTATAGGGGGCAGGTTCTGTAAGGGGTTAACAGGCTGTGGCGTTTATCATGTTATTCGCGGGAATTCTCAACAAATTAAAACATTGGCAGGCCAGAAGGTAGCGCCTGCACGTTTTCTTTCATCAGAAAAGCGGTTGCTGACGACCGCTGTTGCGAAGTCCATAAATGCAATAAACAACCCGCTTGCCCTTCCGCATGCCAGAATATCTATTTATTGATGATATTCATCGACAGCGCGAGAGTGTGAATATTTTTAGTCAGCGCATCCACGGAAATATAGTTAACGCCGGTTTTGGCATAATCCTGAAGCGTGGCGCTAGTCATATCACCAGAAACTGCCAGCAGGGCCTGGCCCTGGGCCGTTTCTACGGCAATCCGTGTGTCATCCGGCGAGAAGTTATCCAGCATAATAATATCGGCGCCCGATTTTAATGCTTCGTCCAGTTCTTCCGGTGCGGTAATTTCCACTTCTACCGGTGCATCCGGGTGCAGCCAGAACGCTTTTTCTACGGCCTGGTGTTACCAACGGTGCAAAACTGATCCACCCCAGCGGTTGAAAACTGATCCA
>CALYPF010000180.1 GCA_945271245.1 uncultured Enterobacteriaceae bacterium
ACAGCCGTTTAGAGGCTTAATTCTTCGGAATAGAAGCGATTTTTAACGACACTGGAGCTTATGGGGTAGTTGAGTTCATGCCCGCCTTTGGCGGGTGCTAACTATGGGAGCATAGCGACCATTAAACCGAACCGTCGCGAGCGTAGCTCGCTGAAAGGGCGGTCATTATTGCTGTCCACAGGACAGCTGACGAATAGGTTTTCTTTTTAATAGAGAGATAAATATCTTTTTAACAGAGAGATCAAGCAGGGGTTTAAAAGGATCGTTGCGCTTTAAAACTAAGTCGATTTGCGCTTTCTAACGCTGTCGTATAGAGGTTTAAAGAGATACCCCCTTGCAGTTTTATGTTGATAAGTCGTATACGGTTAAAAATGAAGCATCGGGGTTTGATTTTGTCGCTGGGAAAGGGAAATTATGCTGAATAGATCGCAAAGATATTGCCTGAACTGATTGAAATTTGAGCGCGAAATGCTTTTGGCCGAGCGGAATCCTCCGGAGTCAACCGGAGGGCAGGGGGTTAATCAGGCATAGCTTGGTGGAGCGAGGCGGCTGTAATTGCCTCTCGCCATGATAGTTCTTTCGCTTGTGCGTCGCTGCACTTCATTGAACACAGCCAATTTATCTGCCGGGAACCGACCATCCGCGATTTCTCGGGTCAATTCACGTTTAACCAGAAGTTCAATATCTTTGCGGCTGCGCTCAGCATCACGCTTCGCTCTGGCTCTTTTAAGGCCATGTTCGCGCCGTTCTCTGTGATACTCACGGAATTTATTGCGTACATAGCTGAAAGCGCGGTTAGCCAGCTCTTCCAGATCGAGCCGTGGCAGTCCTTTTTTCTCACGTTGCTTATTCTGCCATTCGGCGCGACTTTGGCGTACTGCCTCAAGCGACAGCATTGATACGTCTAGCGCTTCGAACAATGCTGGAGTGAACTGGATGTTAGAAGGGGCATTACAACCGAGTTCAGCGACAAACTCAGTGTCATATGTGATCAGGCCAAAATCCTTATCTAAGGACTCAAGCGCACGAGTGACACGGGTAATTGACAGATTGCCACGCTTGGATTCCGTCGCCAGGTCACATTCAATCGCTAATGTCGTAACAGAACACTGGACACGTCCATATTCGCCAGCCAGCGGATCGTAATGAAAACTCATAGCCTGAAGTAAGGCATCAATGGCTTTACAGCGTAAAGGAGCTGGCTTGCGGTGACGTTTACCTAACGAACGCGAAAAAGCAACGTGCATGAGGAAGTCAAAACGCTCAGTGAATCCCTGTGCTTTGTCCATAAGCTTTCGACAAAACGGGAGTGTCCGTTTGTCGTCTGGCTCGACAAATTTTGGGTTGGGATTTTTGACTTGTTTATATTGTGTTGCAGAGCTAATTGATTGTTCAATCACACCCGCCAGCACTTATGCCGGTGCAAAGGGGTTGTATGTGATTATACATTTGCTATAATCCTTACCAGGCCAGCGCCTGCTTTACGACCCCCTGAATATCCTCCGTTCCGGCAAGTTCGATAGGATTTCAGGGGGTTTTTGCATTCAGGGGTTTGGCATTTGCCTGTTCCCCTATCCCTAGACGCTATTACCGGGAACGTCCCACCCGTAACAATTCGTAAGCCTGCGTAATCTAGCACGATCAAATGTGACGATCAAACTACGCCTGCAATAAGATAACTCCTAACTGTCTGTTCTATAAACAGAAAATCTCACTTTTCATTAGACTCAAGAATAGTAAATCTAATGAAAATTTAGATTAGAAAACTGCCAAATCAGGCAGTTAACTTAGTTAGATTGATGCTTTTTACCTATTTCGGCCAGCTCTAAAAGTTTTCCATACTCTTCTGCTGGTACACAGTAAAAGGCTGGATGGTTGCGGCTCATAATCGCCAGAGCGCCCTTACCAGAATTGACACACTCAACTGGGTTCTTCCGGAACTCAGTGATACTGATAACCCTACGGCTATGGATAACTTGGGTCATGTGTAAATTCCTCTCATCACGTCTGTTAACGCAATCATAGGCACAAAACCATACGTGATCAAGTACAAATAAAAGTACGTGATCTGTACACAAGAAAGTACACGATCTCGATCACAAAAAAAAACCAGGCAACGCCTGGCTTGGAAGAGGGGAAAAGAGTTTAGATCTAAGCTAAATCAGGGCTTGTATCACCGGTATTGACCGTACGAAAACCTTTAACAACATCGCTTTTGGATGCTTCAGTTGTCTTTTTCGGTTGTGGACCATCAAGCCTGGTCGCTTCCCATACGTTACGAACAGCTTCACGGGTGGAGAAATGCCCATTTTCATCACGCACACGCACTTGAACCGGCTTGGACTCTTTCAGCTCCAAAGAGACTTCATGACCACGGCGGAATCCTTTGAGCGCATCTTTTAGGCCGACTCCCCACTGTGTCGTTTCCTGACCGTCCTTGCCCTTGAGGGTAACATAGTAACTTGCACTGTTACCTTCCTTATCTAAATACGGTGCTTCCCCATGCTTAACGATTTTACCTTGCAGGGTGGATACAGATCGATAAAGTGGGGAGTGTTCACCTTCAACATCCTGGGCAGTGCTCTCTGCTTTATCGTGGAGATCTTCACTGCCGGCAGATTCCCTACCTGTTTCCAGCTCCGCCCCCTCAATCGTGAATGCGGAATCCCGGCTGCTGCTATCCCGCTGTTCTTTAGCTTTCTCCAGCTCCTGACGACGCAGCTGCAACGCTTCATTCATTCGCTTATCCGTGAAGTGAATGTCCATACCTCGCTCAGCAACTACGTCAATCACCATTTCTTTGAACTGCTTTGACCCTTTGATATTGAGAGTGCTACCAAAACGACCTTGTGCAAGTTCGAGCGCAACAGCAACACTGTCTTTGCTAAGACCATTTTTACGCATGGTGATCAGCTGGCCGTTATCAACGAACAATGTTTTATCACTGGTCTTATCGAGATAATGAACGTGGCCTTTCCGGGTGCGCTTGGTGTACAGATTGCTCGCATCCAGATGATGTTCTACTGACTTACGTGAATCATCGGCCACTTTTGAATAATTGACAGGGTTACGAAGCTTATCCATAACCCGAGAAAAGCGACTTTCGGCGGGTTGTTCTTTTTCAGGTTCAGGTGCGCTAATCGTAAAACCGGATAGGTTTTTCCTGTTATTATTCATCATTTGGCGAATATCTTTACTCCCCATTGAGAAACCCTCTTTTTTATTAACGATGGAATCTTTCCGTTTTAGCCTCTCGAAATGCATGACAGAAAGAAGCTGGTTCTTTTCTTGATATGTAAAACGTTTGTCTGCTAATACCTCCCGCTTAATGTCATAAAATTCACGATCAATATTCCGTAGCAATTTGTTGATATTCTTTTCAGGAGAATCCGTTTCTTTTACTCGTCTAATCAGCCAGCCGGGGACGGAAGATGTACTAACGTTTACATCGCGTGCAATAGAAGGTGATTTGACTGATAACTTTCCACCCTTAATCGTTCCTGCATCTAAAAGGAATCCCCCACGTCGCTGAACATCTTCAAGCGTTGGGATTCGATTCTTAAGGCGTGGTAAAACCGGAAAAGGTGTCAGCTGTAATTTTGATCGTCTTCGTGCATATCGCCCCACGGCTCGTAGCGAGCTTCCACTGGGGGCTGTTGCAGATTCACGTTGTTGTTTTGGAGCTGGAGAAGTTCCTCCTCCTCCTCTGGTTCCTCGTACAGCGCGTCGCAATCCAGAATTTCCGTTGGTTTGCTGGTTTGCCAGGTGTAAGCGTGCATTACCCGGCAATAACTCTTTATTTCCTTGCCCTGATTGTGTACCTGCCACATAGCCATCGGGCAGGTTTTGCAGGCGATCGGCAAATGGGGGAGCAATTCCTCTTTCAGATTCAGGAGAACGTTGCTGATTATTTCTCTGCCGTTGACTTCGTAACTCATTATGACCTCGATATTTTTCATAGAATCGATTTGTGAAATCTGAAATCATCTTTGACCGCTCATTACTTTCTGAGGCGTAATATTTATCTCGATAAGTAGGTGAGGCAATCTTATCCATATACTTGATTTCAGCTGCACGCTGTCTCCACTCAGAGAAGCGATTACTAATGATTTGTTTTTCCAAAGGGGGCTTGGTTATTTTCCTTTGAACAATAAAGTCGTCACTAAAAATACTTTCTTTAAGATTAGTGAATTTTTTATCACCATCTAGCTTTACAGCAATGTATTCACCGGGCTTACCTTGATTCCTAATTCTCGTTTCACCATACTCTGCAACTAGGTCATAAAATCCTTGTCTAGACCGTACATCTTCCTTGAACACTCTTTCTAATAAATCTACTTTGAATTGTTTATTCTTGGCTCGGAAATCGTCGCCTTTATACCGTGAAAGCATATCTGCATAACTGGTTGGAGTAGCTCGGATATTATCCCTGGGTGATTCGAGCTTATACTTCTGATTAATATACTCCTGAAAAGCCTCTAGATACTTTTCATTTTGCTTATAGCTGCCAACAGGATTCATTTCGTTACCAGTAAGAAGATTTTTCCGAGGAATAACAATATGAATATGCGGTTTGCGAACTACCAGCTCTCCAGATTTTTTATCTTCCATCGTTTTTATCTTCGGAAGATGAGCCTCAGCATAGAAATTAAATTCATCAGTCTCATAGGCAGTCATGAGAAAGGATTTAAATTCTTGTGTGATTTCGATTAATTTGTCATGCTCAATTTCATCTTCCTTAAATGCAAGAGTAAAAGTTAGATAGCGATCCTGTCCTTTATCTGGAATACTTTTGTATATCAATTCCGTAAGTTCTAAGTTTCCGTCCAGTATTACTCGCTCGTCTAACTCATCCCTTGAAAGTTCGCGTCCAGACTTTTGACCTTCTTCTAAATATTCTTTAACACCTGAATTGTATCCTCTGCATCTAATCAGCATCCTCAACCGCCTTTTTCATCAGTGATTCAATATTGATAAGAGCATTTAAAAGAAGAGTGTACTTCCTCTCTGATATTGTACCATTTTTATGTGCCGAGTTAATTTTTAAAGCCAGCTGATTAATATTATTGCTAGACTTGTTAAAGAGGTATAATAATTTACTGGTGTCTTTAACCTCAATATTAATCGAATCACCTTTACTCAACGCCAGCTTTCTAAAAAAAGCTGAACGGCTGAGTTGCGATTCTTTTATCTGTTGTTCGAACGGAGAGAACTCATCGCGCATCAAGCGAAATGACACGACAATATCTTTATTCTGCTTAGCAGCCATGACACACCTCAATAACTGGTGATGATGTTCCCGCAAGGCGGGGTTTCAAAGGGGCGTCCCCTTTGGCACGCGACTGTATGCAAAGGCCGACAGGCATTTGTATACAGTCGGTAACGTGCCTCTGTTTTGATTCGGCAGTTGCATTGTATTGCATTGGATTGCACTAAATTGCATAATATCATTTGACAGTTGCACTATATTGCATTAGATTGCATTACAAGATGTAGCGGTTGCACTAGATTGCACTACGTTGCATTAAGTACCCATAACCATCTAAAATGGAGCCATTCTCAACACATGGGGTAGATCATGTCAGACTGGCGTAAACAACCTAGACAGGGGAGAAGCCAATTCCTTCCATTACTTGACGAGATAAAGAGTCGTCTTGTGCTTGGTGAAACTCAGAAGATGATTTTTGAGTCATACCCTGATTTAGAAATGAGTTACCCGCAGTTCACTCGGTACGTAAAAAAATACTGCCTCAGTGAAATCACCCAGGTAACAAAAGTACCAGAACATAAAGCAGCACCTGAGAAAACAAATACTGACGATGGGCAGCTGGAGAATAAATCCAGAATGGTTGTTAGAAACCCCAGCGACCTGAAAAAACTTAGATCGCAGCCCATCGACTTAGAAGAACTTCAAAATTCAGCAGGAGAAGAAGATGAAAGTAGCAATTCTTAACTATACCGGTACTGTTGGCAAAACAACCGTTGCTGCACATTTATTAGCACCACGAATGAATGACGCAACAATATTTGCTATTGAATCCATTAATGAAACAGCTCAAGGCTTAGGAATTGATGTAGAAAAAATGAATGGCGATAAATTCCGTGAGCTGTTTAAAAAGATAATGCTAGAAGACGATGCGATTATTGACATTGGAGCCTCTAACATTGAAGACTTCATGACTAATATGATCAAGTTTGATGATTCTCATGAAGAATTCGATTACTTCGTTGTACCTGTCACTTCTGGTACAAAAGAGCAGAAAGAAACAATTCAAATGCTCGACACTCTCGCAAGTATCGGCATACCGGCGGATAAAGTGAAGGTTGTTTTCAATCGTGTAGATGTTGATGTTGATGATGAATTTCCATTCATCATTGCACGCCATAAAAAAGAAAAATCATTCTCCTTAAACAAAGAATGTGCAATCTATGAAAACGAATTGTTTGACGCGTTATCAATCAAGGGGCTAACTGTTGATGCTCTGCTTGCAGATGATACCGATTACAAAGCCCTCCTTAAAAACAAAGAAGCAAGTGCAAAAGATAGAAATACATGGGCAGATATGTTTGGCCTTAAGTCACTCGCTAAAAGCGTCAAACGCAATCTTGATGATGTTTATGCCAACCTCTTTTAATTTTAAGGAGCAGTCATGCAAGAAGAAGCTAGAGCACCTAAAACGGCGCGTGATGCTCTTCTGATTGAATTAATCGGTGATATAGGGGTTCTTCACGACCAAATAAAATCACTTCCTGAAGAGATCAATCAGGCAACAGTAGGTTCAATCGAAATTATTGCAAATGCAGTTGAAGAGGCGGAGAAGACCGCCTCAAAACTGAGCGAAAATATTGACCAAAAAAAGGAGGCAGTTTTAGCTGACCTGAAAGCATCAGTAAAACAAACTCTGGATGAACACGCTGTTAGCGTGTTTGCCGAACTTGAAGGTAAAGTTAACACCTTACAAACGAGAATTGCATCTTTCGAGCTTTCTGATCCTAAAAGCCGAAAACTGAATATTGTTCTCGCATGTACGCTTGCATTTTCTTTGTTATTGTCAGCTTCTGCTATATTCGCTGTCTATAGCGCGGCAAAATCTACAATATCAGATCTCAACATGATCATTAGTTTACAAGAAAAATCCCCCTCAAAATGACCACCATAGCGGGCATATGCCCGCTAAATTCATCGCTTCATTTCTGACCCAATAAGCCTCTAAACGGCTGC
>CALYPF010000181.1 GCA_945271245.1 uncultured Enterobacteriaceae bacterium
TCCTCCTATGCTCAAACTATACATCAGGATCGTCTACCGGGGTGGGGTCAGTCCAACTATACATCAGGATCGTCTACCGGGGTGGGGTCAGTCCACTGGCGCCAACCGCCCGCCGCCGCGATGGGCGACGATCCTTGCATAACTCCACTCGATCACACGTTTTTCCACTCTTTTTGCGAATACGTCTGGTTCCTTGCGGGCCAGCCCGGCGCGCGCTTTCCCACAATTTTAACGCCCCGGCTCTGCCGGCTATTTTATTCATTGTGATAACGCGCGTTGCAGGAAAGCAGAATAATCTACCCGGCCCCATTTTTCACGCACTCACCGCGTCTGTGGCAAAAACAGGGCATATTTTTTAGAATGAAAAATACTTTCCCCCTCATACAATACGGATCGCGGTTATTTTCAGTGAGGCTGAATATATAAAGGTTGCTAAATTAGATCTCCGGATATATAGAGGAACCATGAATGAAAAATGAAGTAATAACCACTGCGGTAAATACCAATTTAAATAACCAGCCTCATAAAGTGGTTACTTCCAGGAGAACTCACTTGGTACTTCAAAACATAAAAAGTAGCAGAGTGGATAATTAGAGTGGCGCATCCCTGCGCGCGTTTTCCCCAGGCTGGCACCAGTAAATTTTTAGCATAAAATAGAGTCAATCTTTGAATTGAGAGTACCGATCATTCAGGCATTAGTTTTCCTATATCCATTTATCAGCTTACGGGAGTTACATTAACCTATCCGAACAAAAAGATTTCCAGATGCCCCGTCAGCTTCATTATTAATATCCCGTTTACTTACAATTCTATACGCCTAAGCTAACGCATAATGAAAATAACTCAGTGGTATCGAACTGAGAGTTCGCTTTCATAAACAACTGGCTACATTATAGCCATAAGTTTCCCTACCATCAGCCTCTCACAATATTATTTTTAACCAAAGTCTCATACTCGACAGAAAGAGCGCTAATTGCCCGAAAGAATCCCCCCTCTAACGGCAGGTAGCCAAAAGATTATTTTTATTAACCAGCCAGACCAATTGAGAGTAACAAAAATTCGATTATTACCATAATTACCAGCCTTTTCTGGCTATTCCATTTTGGAAAAATATTATCAAATATAATGTTATAGAATTTACAATCGATATACATAATTGTCTTATATAGAAAATAACGATCAACGTTATAAAAACGATCGTTAATTACCATGGTGTTGATTGCTTTGTCAGTTAAAGTTAATAAGCTCCAGGCCGATAGTAATCTTTGTCTAACCTCACAAAGCGGCCATCGTATGCCTAAAATAAAATTAAGTTTCTCACATAAAATCTGGATCCCTTTAATACTATGCCTGCTAACGCTTTGCGCAGTCATTTTTACCGGATATTCTTTATTTAAGTCATCACTTCTTGAGGAAAGAAGAGCCAAAATCTCTGCAATCGTTGATACGGCAGAAAATATCGCTAAGAAGTATGCTGAGCTAGAAAAAAAAGGGGTATTAACCCGATCGCAGGCTCAAGAAGAAGCGCGCAATGAAATCACGATGCTGGAATATGAAAATGGGAAAGGCTATGTGTTTATCACTAATAAAAATGGCATATTTATTTACAATAAAACTAAAAGCATTATAGGTAAAAACTTCAATGACATGGTGCCAGGTTTCATTGAACAGACCTATTCCAAAAAAGGTGGATTTATCCATTATCTGTGGGAAGTTCCAGGTAAAGGAAAGATAGAAAAAATCACGTATGGGCGAAGCTTCCCGTTCTGGGAATGGGATCTTGCCAGTGGTGTTTATATGGATGACATCCAGGATTCTCTAAATGATATTTTACATAAACTGATCCTGACGTCCCTACTGATTATTATTCCTTGCTTGATTATTGCGTTATCTATCAATCGCAATATTATCGGCGAAATCCGTAAAATTGGTGAGGAGCCAGGAGTTGTACAAAAAATTGCGCTTGCTATTGCAAATAATGATCTCACGACCCCAATTAGCATAAGTAATAAAAAACAGAATACCATTATTTATGCTCTCAATGACATGCAGGAAAACCTGAAAAAACTGATTGGGAGCATATATGAATCATCTCAGCACGTGCGCCATGTTGCGGATGAACTTGCCCGCGGAAATACTGAACTATCGTCACGCACAGAAGAACAGGCTGCGGCCGTACAGCAAACGGCGGCCAGTCTTGAAGAGATCACATCCACCATCAAAATGAATGCTGAAAACGCTCAGCAGGCTGCGGAAGATGCAACCCGCGCCAATAACACGGCCTCTAAAGGCCATGAAGCCGCCAGCAGTATGCTCGCAGCGATGGAAAAAATTGCCTCCAGCTCCAGCAAAATTGTCGATATTATCTCCGTTATAGAAGGCATTGCCTTTCAAACCAATATTCTTGCACTTAATGCCGCCGTTGAAGCAGCTCGGGCGGGCGAACGCGGACGCGGCTTCGCCGTCGTCGCCAGCGAAGTGCGCGTATTGGCCCAGCGCAGCGCTACGGCGTCGAAAGAAATTGAAGCGCTCATTAATGAATCGACAAAACACGTTACGGAAGGACGCCGCCTTGCAGGCATGACCCAGCAAACAATGGATGAGATTGTGCAATCGAATCGTTCCGTAGCGGCAATGATGCAAGAAGTTTCAATGGCATCAGAAGAGCAAAGTAAAGGTATTTCGCAAATTGCAGTCGCGGTAGGCCAGATGGATAGTGTAACTCAGCAGAATGCGGCGCTGGTTGAAGAGTCTACAAATGCCACCAATCGCATGGAAGAGCAAACGACGCTGCTGCATCACCAGGTGAGTCGTTTCCGCCTGGAAGATAAAGCGTAATCAAAATCAACGAAAGGGTGCGGCAGGGAAGCCGATCTTTTCTTTCGTCATCGCTAGCGCGTCTCGGCCCCATCTTTCCTAAAATGATTTGTCCCGCCACTTTCAGTTTTAGCCGCATCAGTTTTAGCCGCGATATAGATATCCTGCCTTAATGCATAGTATTTCTGATGCCCCCCGGACGCGGGTATTATTAGATTCACTAAGGTCCGCTGGCGTAAGCGTGAGAATAGCTATCCCTTGATGGGATGCAGGCAGCGAATTGAAAGGGGATTTCGGCGTGGGCAAGTTGCTGACTAAAAATAGTCTCACCAAAAACGATTAGTTTTAGCAGCAAAAAGCCGCCTTCACGCATCGGGCGGCTTGAGTATATTATAGAAAACCCGGCGCCAGGCCGGGTTCTTTGGTGCGGCTACCGGACCATTTAAGCTTCGATAGCGGCACGCAGTTTCTTCATTGCATTCTTCTCAAGCTGGCGCACTCGCTCTGCGGATACGCCATAACGATCGGCTAATTCCTGCAACGTCGTTTTGTTGTCCTCATCCAGCCAGCGGGCGCGGATGATATGCTGGCTACGCTCATCTAACCCCTGCATAGCATCGGATAACTTATCGGCAGCGTGGGCCTCCCAGTTATCGTCTTCGATTCCATCAGCGAAATTAGAGGTTTTGTCCTGTAAAAACAGTACCGGCGCCATCGGCTGATGATCATTCGCATCATCGTCGGATGACATATCAAACGTCATGTCCTGGGCCGCCATTCGCGACTCCATCTCACGCACGTCTTTACTGGATACGCCAAGCTCCCGGGCTACCATTTCGACTTCATCCTGATTGAACCAGCCTAACCGCTGCTTGGTTTTGCGCAGGTTGAAGAACAGCTTACGCTGAGCCTTGGTCGTGGCTACTTTAACAATGCGCCAGTTGCGTAGCACATACTCGTGAATTTCTGCCTTGATCCAGTGAACGGCAAAAGAAACCAGACGCACGCCGACTTCAGGGTTAAAGCGACGTACCGCTTTCATCAAACCAATGTTACCTTCCTGGATCAGGTCTGCCTGCGGCAAACCGTAACCGGCATAATTACGGGCGATATGAACAACAAAGCGCAGGTGAGAAAGGATCAGCCTTTTTGCTGCTTCCAGACTACCCTGGTAATGCAGCTCTTTAGCCAGCGCCTTCTCTTCCTCAGCCGATAACATCGGCCAGGCGTTAGCGGCCCGGATATAAGATTCCAGGTTACCAACAGGGGCTAAAGCTAAATTTTGCATTTCTTTGGTCATTCAAATCCTCACAATTCTTTTGGCTTCAGGCTCATACTTTGTAAACCATGCGCCCTAAAAACCGCTGTTACGCGCCAGGGGCGACGCGCTTTATCTGTTTATCAGACAGTAATGTTATCCACAAGTTCAAATATCTCTGTGAATAAAATTGCACACAAAATGCGATACCAACATTCGTGTGAGTGAGCGCTAAAATGACAGCGAGCAACTTCCCTGCTCGCGACAAATCGCGACGCAGGGACATAAGTATACCAGAGAATGATTAGTCCGGAGTAAAGTGGCGTAAATGCTGCACCGTGGCAAGCCAGGCCGCCACCCAGCCAATCATCGAAGCGACTAATAATAGCAATAAACACTCTTCAAAAGAGAGGCCGCTTATCTCAAATTTGGTTCCGAATACGCGGGCCACATCACTTACCGCTGAGGAAAGCCGCATCACTAATATCTCTGAAAGGATCAAAGATAAAAACGCGCCGCTAAACCCTAACAGCGCTCCGCCGTATAAAAATGGGCGTAGGATAAAACCGTCTGTTGCACCGATTAGCTTTTGTACGTTAATGGTATCCCGACGAGCAAAAATACTCAGGCGCACGCTATTGCCGATAACCAAAAAAACGGCGGCAATCATTAATATTCCAATCATCGCGGCCACGCGTCCCACAAGCCCGGTTAAAGCAGAAAGACGCGCAAACCAGCTATCGTCCATGCGCACTTCATCAATACCGTGGAGACGCGAAACGCGATCGCGTAAAGAAGTAAGCGACTGAGTTCCCTGGAAATCAATTTTAGGTTCAATAACCGCTACGGCGGGCAGGGGATTTTCTTCCAGCATATCCAGCGCACCGCCGAATCCAGACCAGTTACGAAACTCGCCTAGCGCCTCATCGCGGGATAAATAATCCACTTTGGCAACGCCTTCCGTCGCCTTAAGCTCACCGACAACTCGCTGAGCGCCGTCATCATCAAGCGTTTTATCCAGATAGACCGTAATTTGCGGCGTAGGATAATACTGCGTTGCTGCCTGGCTTACGTTCTTATAAACCATGTAGCACACGCTAGGCAGCGTCAGCGAAATGGCTATCACCATGATGGTTAGAAACGTTGCCAAAGGTTTACTGCGCAGATCGTACAGCGCGCCCTGCCAGGCATAGCGCATCTGCTCATTAACCTTACCGCTACGTGGCTTACTGCTATTCGTCGCGGCTTTTCCTCGCCCGCTAACACGCTGTGCAAGAGTTCGCCCGGCGCCGCTCAATCGTTCTTTCTTGCCCACAGGATTCCGGCGAGCCCCAAACTGTTTTTTCCTCATAAGCAGGCTGCGATTATTCACTGGCATGCCCCCCATGTAAGTGCCCGCCGCTTAAATTTAAGACCCGATAAGGCCGGCGCGAAATCAAAGCCAGATCGTGCGTCGCCATCAATACGGTCACGCCGACCTGATTAAACTCTTCGAACAAGCGCAAAATCCCTTCTGACAGCGCATTATCCAGGTTCCCGGTGGGTTCATCCGCCAGCAGTACCGCAGGCTTATTCACTACGGCGCGTGCGATTCCAACGCGCTGCTGCTCCCCACCCGACAGTTGAATAGGGAAGCTTTTCGCTTTATCCAGCAGGCCTACTTTATCCAGCGCAGCGGAAACACGCCTGCGAATATCTTCGCTACTGGCGCCGGCAATGATCAGCGGTATCGCCACATTATCGTACACGGTGCGGTCCATCAGCAGATGGTGATCCTGAAAGATCATGCCAATCTGCCGACGTAAGAACGGCACTTCACGCGCCCGAAGCCGGCTAATATCATGCCCGCCAAAGTAGATTTGGCCAGCGCTGGGCCGTTCAATGCCGCAAATCAGTTTAAGTAGCGTACTTTTACCCGCGCCGGAATGGCCGGTTAAAAACGCCATCTCGCCCTGACGCAGATGAAAAGAGACCCCTTGCAGCGCCTGCCTCCCGCCGCGATAGGCTTTGCTGACTTGTTCAAAGCGAATCATTGTCAATCCTCTCGGGCAAACAGTGCCTCAATAAAATCATCCGCGTTAAAGGGACGCAAATCTTCTATGCGCTCACCTACGCCAATATAGCGAATCGGTATTCCAAAGCGGTCGGCAACAGAGAAAATAACGCCGCCCTTTGCTGTACCATCAAGCTTCGTCAGAGTTATCCCCGTCAAACCAACGGCTTCATTGAATAGCTGCGTCTGGCTGACGGCATTTTGCCCGGTACTGGCATCAATGGTTAGCATCACCTCGTGCGGCGCCGCTTCGTCCAGTTTCTTCATGACGCGCACAATTTTCTTCAATTCTTCCATTAAATGCGCTTTGTTCTGCAGGCGACCCGCCGTATCGGCAATCAGCACGTCAATATTACGAGCCTTTGCGGCCTGAATCGCATCAAAAATTACCGAAGCGGAGTCCGCGCCCGTATGCTGAGCGACCACCGGAATATTATTACGCTGACCCCAAACCTGAAGCTGCTCAACCG
Organism: uncultured Enterobacteriaceae bacterium; assembly: GCA_945271245.1. Classification (GTDB taxonomy): domain Bacteria; phylum Pseudomonadota; class Gammaproteobacteria; order Enterobacterales; family Enterobacteriaceae; genus Apirhabdus; species Apirhabdus apintestini. The sequence continues at coordinate 6,599 of CALYPF010000181.1, forward strand.
CAGCCGCGCGGAAGGTATCTCCGGCGGCCAGCATTACACTCTTACCTTCCTGCTGGAACTGACGGGCCAGTTTACCGATCGTCGTCGTTTTGCCAACGCCGTTCACGCCAACCATGAGAATGACAAAAGGCGTATGACCTTCAATGTTTAACGGCGCATCCACTTTCTCCAGGATGCCGCTCATTTCATCTTTCAATAGCCCATATAGCGCTTCGGCATCGCGTAACTGTTTGCGCGATGCGCCTTCCGTCAGATGAGTGATAATTTTGCGGGTGGTTTCCACACCAACATCGGCAATCAGTAACTGCTCTTGCAGCTCTTCAAACAAATCATCATCGATTTTTTTACCACGGAACAGCCCGATAAATCCGGAACCAAGATTTTGTTTGGTTTTCACCAGACTGCGCTTGAGTCGGGCAAAGAACCCCTCTTTCGTGGGTTTATCCTGCTCCTGCTGTCCATCCTGGGCGCGGGCCGCTTCTTCGGCGCGTTTCACCTCTTCCGCCGCGCGGGCCGCTTCTTCGGTGCGTTTCACCTCTTCCGCCGCGCGGGCCGCTTCTTCGGTGCGTTTCACCTCTTCC
>CALYPF010000182.1 GCA_945271245.1 uncultured Enterobacteriaceae bacterium
TGGATCAGTTTTCAACCGCTGGGGTGGATCAGTTTTGCACCGTTGGTAACACCACTGGCGATACGTAAGCAGAACGTTTGCCATATCCACATTATCTCAACCCACTTAATGGAGAAAGGCCTCTGCGCAGTAAACGGCACTGTTAGCACCAGCATCCATTATGGAAAATTTCTGGATGATTGAAGGAATTGAAAGAAACAGATTCAGCCTATCTTCCATAGTTATAGGCGTATCAACATTGCTATAGCAGAAGATAGGGTTAAGTATTCCCCCCTGCGAAATAACCAAATACCGCCCAAGGAATTTTTTGCCCATTCCGCTATGTTTTATGCAAAACAATAAGGCAGAGCCAACGGATTTAAGGATTCGTTTGCAGGCCATGATTTTTAGTCGGCAAGCAATACCACCTGCCAGGAAGGGAGTTTACGGATGACAATAAAAAACCCGGCCTAAGCCGGGTTTTTAAAATACAAACCGCTGAAATTATTTAATTTTAGCTTCTTTGTATACAACGTGCTGGCGAACAACCGGATCGAATTTCTTCAGTTCCAGTTTTTCAGGTTTGGTGCGTTTGTTCTTCGTGGTCGTGTAAAAGTGACCAGTACCGGCAGAAGAAACCAGCTTGATCTTCTCGCGAATACCTTTAGCCATGACTTAGTTCCTCTTAGTACTTCTCGCCGCGGGCACGCATATCGGCCAGAACCGCATCGATGCCTTTTTTGTCGATTACACGCATACCTTTAGCAGATACACGCAGGGTAACGAAACGCTTTTCGCTCTCAACCCAAAAACGGTGAGAGTGCAGGTTCGGCAGAAAACGGCGTTTAGTCGCGTTCAGTGCGTGGGAACGGTTATTACCGGTCACCGGACGCTTGCCAGTAACTTGGCAGATTCGGGACATGTCTATTCTCCAAAAATCAAATTAGCTCGAGCTTCGTATAGGGTATTGGCAGCCTCGTCAGGCCTGCTGGCCTGGTCCTGCGGTTCATTTGAACTCGTGATGCCAGGCCCAAATGCCAAACCCGAGATTCTCAAAGGTGGCGTAGTATACGCTGTGTAAGGGATGTGCTCAAGCCCAGAACGGAGAAAGATCCCGAAGGATCGGGCGCTCTGGTTTAAATCCAACCGCGTTCAGCGAATGAAACGTACTCTCCACGCCCAATAACCAAGTGGTCAAGTACGCGAATATCCATAAACGTACATGTTTTTATGATACGTTCAGTAATCATTTTGTCTGCCCGGCTGGGTTCAGCCCGCCCGGAAGGATGATTGTGTGCCAGAATAACAGCGGCGGCATTCACTTTCATCCCTTCGCGCACAATTTCTCTCGGGTGGACCTCAACGTGTCCCAGCGTCCCCATAAACATTCGGCTGCATTTTATTACCCGATTTTGGTTATCCAAAAATATAACCATAAAAATTTCCCGCTCTTCATCAGAAAGCTGACTTTGCAAAAAAATCCGCGTCATCTCCGGGCTGAGGAGCGCCTTTTCTTCCTCGATGCACGCTGAATAATAGCGCCGCGCTAGCTCAGCAATCGCATGCAATTGCGCGTATTTGGCCATACCGATTCCGCCAACCTGACGAAACTCCGTCAGTTCAGCGGTGAGAAGATGCCGCAAAGAAGGAAAATGGCGCAGCAGCCTGTTAGCCAGCACTAAAACATGCACCCCAGGTTTTCCGGTACGCAAAAAAATTGCCAGCAGTTCAACATCCGTGAGTACGCGCGCGCCATACTTAAGCAACTTCTCCCGAGGCGGCATCAGCACATCCTGTTCATCTTTCATTGCCATACTCCTGTATATTAATACAGTAAAAATATCAGGCGTTATTCAGACGAGCGAGAAAAAAACGGATAGAATGCGGCGCTCCTCGTAAAAGCAGATACGTCCGACCTTTATCGGGTTGTGATAAAATATCCTACTCACCGCGGCCATCACAGGAATATAAAATGACGGGGCTTTCCGGCAAAAAAATCGTTCTGGGCGTCAGCGGCGGCATCGCCGCTTATAAAGCGCCGGAATTGGTTCGACGCCTGCGCGAACGCGGCGCAGAAGTACGGGTTGCAATGACTGAAGCAGCGCGTGCGTTTATTACGCCGCTAAGCCTGCAGGCTGTGTCCGGGCATCCGGTATCGGAAAGCCTGTTAGATCCGGCCGCCGAGGCGGCGATGGGACATATTGAACTGGGTAAGTGGGCGGATTTAGTCATCCTGGCTCCGGCGACGGCGGATCTTATCGCACGCCTTGCCGCCGGTATGGCAAACGATTTAGTAACGACGCTTTGCCTTGCTACCGCCGCGCCTATTGCACTGGCCCCGGCGATGAACCAGCAAATGTTTCGTGCTACCGCCACGCAGGACAACCTGGCGCGCCTGACCGCGCGGAGCTTTTTCATTTGGGGGCCGGATAGCGGCAGCCAGGCCTGCGGCGATATAGGCCCGGGCAGAATGCTCGATCCCCTTGCACTGGTTGATTTCGCTGAGCAGCATTTTTTACAGGCTAGTGATTTAAAACAGCTTAAAATAATGATTACCGCCGGCCCAACACGTGAACCGCTGGACCCGGTGCGTTACATCAGCAACCACAGTTCCGGAAAAATGGGGTTTGCCATTGCCGCCGCCGCCGCGCAGCGTGGCGCCGAAGTCACTCTTGTCTGCGGGCCGGTTTCGCTACCTACACCCCCTAATGTAAAACGTATCGACATCACCACCGCGCTGGAAATGGAATCCGTAGTGCAGCAGCATGCGCCGCAACAAAATATCTTTATTGGCTGCGCCGCGGTCGCAGATTACCGGGCAATGCATATCTTTGATGAAAAAATTAAAAAGCAAGGCGATGAATTAACAATAAAAATGGTGAAAAACCCGGATATCGTTGCAGGCGTCGCCGCGCTTAAAACGCATCGACCTTATGTTGTTGGGTTTGCTGCGGAAACAAATAATGTGGAAGAATACGCTCGGAAAAAACGCACACAGAAAAATCTAGACCTTATTTGCGCCAATGACGTATCGCTTTTAAATCAGGGGTTTAATAGCGATAACAACGCATTGCATTTATTCTGGCAGGAAGGCGATAAAGTACTTCCGCATATGCGTAAGGCGCTTCTTGGCCATCATTTACTCGATGAGATTATGACCCGTTATGATGAAAAAAATCGACGTTAAAATTTTAGATCCCCGCTTCGGCAATCAATTTCCTTTGCCGACGCACGCAACATCAGGATCTGCCGGGCTCGATTTGCGCGCTTGCCTGGACGACGCCATAGAACTAGCACCAGGAGCGACAGTATTACTGCCGACGGGGCTTGCGATACATATTGCCGATCCATCGCTGGCTGCCATGGTGCTGCCGCGTTCCGGGCTTGGTCATAAACACGGAGTTGTTCTTGGCAATTTAGTCGGTCTTATTGATTCCGACTACCAGGGACAATTAATGGTTTCTGTATGGAACCGCGCCCAGGAGAGCTTTACCATCGAACCAGGCGAGCGCATCGCACAAATGATCTTTGTCCCGGTGGTACAGGCAGAATTTAATGTCGTAGAAGACTTTTCTGCAACAGAACGTGGCGAAGGCGGTTTTGGGCATTCAGGTCGACAATAAGCGGCCGATATTTTAAGCACGCCAATAGCTTTAATAAGATATTCCTTATTCCACAGGCGCCCTTCGCTTGTGGTCGCTATGTGAGCGATGACCGTGGGATGTTCTTTTCAGGGGTATTTTAAAACATGGCAGAAAAACAGACTGCGAAAAGGAATCGTCGCGAAGAAATACTTCAGTCTTTGGCGCAGATGCTTGAATCAAGCGACGGCAGCCAGCGTATTACCACAGCAAAATTGGCCGCATCCATCGGCGTTTCGGAAGCTGCGCTTTATCGCCACTTTCCCAGTAAAACTAAGATGTTTGACAGTCTGATTGAGTTCATTGAAGACAGCCTGATAACACGTATCAATCTTATTCTTAAAGACGAAAAAGATACTACGCAGCGTTTACGTCTCATTGTTTTACTTCTGTTAGGCTTTGGGGAACGCAATCCCGGCCTTACGCGTATCATGACGGGACATGCGCTCATGTTCGAACAAGACAGGCTTCAGGGGCGCATTAATCAACTTTTTGAACGCATCGAGGCACAAATTCGCCAAGTGCTACGTGAACGAAAAATGCGTGAAGGTGAGGGTTTTATTACCGATGAAGCGCTGCTTGCCAGCCAGTTACTCGCTTTCTGTGAAGGAATGTTATCCCGGTTTGTGCGCAGCGAATTTCGCTACCTTCCTACCGATGACTTCGATGCTCGCTGGCCGCTGATTGCCGCCCAGCTTCGTTAAGCGTTGTAAAACGCTTTCACCTCCAATAAAAAACGCCTGTATCTCAACCCGGGCGTTTTTTTATTACATACCCGGCTAAAATTCGCGTTACTGAATAATCTAACCTGGAATCTAAGGGGTGAGTCAGCAATATGGGTTTTAAACGCTGACTCACCGAATCACGCTTTATCGCACTTACACACCGTACATTTCACGATAAGCCCGCACGGAAACCAGGTGCGTCGACATGCCTTCCTGCTCTTCCAGCCACGAGACCACGTCATCCAGCGAGATAATTGAGGTGACCTTACAGCCATAATCACGCTCTACCTCCTGAATGGCAGACAGCGTTCCCTGCCCTCTTTCCTGGCGATTCAGTGAAATTAGTACGCCAGCCAGCGTCGCGTCGTTTGCCTGAATAATGTCCATTGATTCACGGATCGCCGTACCTGCGGTAATCACATCATCAACCAACATAATCCGCCCTATTAACGGGCTGCCAACCAGAGAGCCGCCTTCACCGTGATCTTTTGCCTCTTTACGATTGAAGCAATACGGCACATCCCTGTTATGGCGCTGTGCCAGAGCGACTGCCGTAGTAGTTGCAATAGGGATGCCCTTATAAGCCGGGCCGAATAGCACATCAAAAGCAATATCGGCATCCATCAGCGCATCGGCATAGAACTGGCCTAATAGCGCTAAATCACGGCCGGTATTAAATAATCCGGCGTTAAAGAAATAAGGGCTGACCCGCCCGGACTTAAGCGTGAACTCGCCGAATTTCAGTACCTGTTTGCTGAGCGCAAATTCAATAAACTGGCGCTGATACGGTTTCATGGGCTGACTCCTCAGATAATGGTGCACCTTTGCCCGCCTGCACGGTGAACCTACGGGCACAAAAAAGGCGACCCGAAGGCCGCCTGAAAAACTATTCTGCCAGCGCCGCCTTCTGCGACGCGATTATCGATTCTATTCCCCCTCTGGCCAACGCCAGCAGGGACAGCAGCTCCTCATGCGAGAACGGCTCACCTTCCGCGGTACCCTGCACTTCAATCATCCGGCCATCTTCGGTCATCACAACGTTCATATCGGTTTCCGCCGAGGAATCCTCAATATATTCGAGATCGCACAGCGCTTCACCGTTAACAATACCGACAGACACGGCAGCAACCATCCCTCTAAGCGGGTTACGCTTTAATTTACCGCTGGAGACAAGGCCATTCAGTGCATCCGCCAGCGCAACGCAGGCGCCGGTGATCGAGGCCGTGCGCGTTCCGCCATCTGCCTGAATCACGTCGCAGTCCAGGGTTACGGTATATTCGCCTAATACGGTTAAATCAACGGCAGCGCGCAGCGCGCGTGCGATAAGGCGTTGAATTTCCATGGTGCGGCCGCCCTGTTTGCCTCTGGCAGCCTCACGTGCATTACGCGTATGGGTCGCCCGCGGCAACATTCCATACTCAGCGGTGATCCAGCCCTGGCCCTGGCCTTTCAGAAAGCGCGGTACGCCCTCTTCCACGCTAGCGGTACACAACACTTTGGTTTCACCAAACTCGACCAGCACGGAGCCTTCTGCGTGTTTTGTATAATGGCGGGTCAGGGTAATAGGACGCACCTGTTCGGCGCTACGACCGGATGGACGCATAGGTAAGCTCCTGCTTGCAACGAGTGTGGCTGCGCATTATACGGACTTCGGGCGCTTATTCCTATCCTGCCGGGGCCCCTGTAGCTATAATCCCTCCATCCACGTTTAAAAAGCAGGTATGACTTATGATTCGCAGTATGACCGCCTATGCCCGACGAGAGATTAAGGGTGATTGGGGTAGCGCCTCCTGGGAGCTGCGTTCGGTAAACCAACGTTACCTGGAAACCTGGTTCCGTATGCCGGAGCAATTTCGCGGCCTGGAGCCCGTCGCCCGCGAACGCATTCGCAATCGACTCACGCGCGGTAAAGTAGAATGTACTCTGCGTTTTGAAGCCGATCCCCGCGCCAGTTCATCTCTGCAATTAAATGAAGCGCTGGCAAAGCAGCTGGTTCAGGCAGCAAACTGGGTAAAAATGCAGAGCGACGAAGGTGAAATTGATCCGGTAGATATCCTGCGCTGGCCCGGTGTTATGGCAGCGCAGGAGCAGGATCTTGATGTCATCAACCGCGATATTCTGGCCGCGCTGGAAAGCGTGCTGGATGATTTCATCACCGCGCGCGAAACTGAGGGCCAGGCGTTGAAAACGCTCATTGAGCAGCGGCTGGAATCCGTCAGCGCGGAAGTCGCCAGCGTACGCGCGCAGATGCCGGATATTATAAAGTGGCAGCGTGAGCGGCTGGTTGCAAAACTCGAAGAAGCAGACGTGCAGCTGGAAAATAATCGCCTGGAGCAAGAGTTGGTGCTGATGGCCCAGCGCCTTGACGTTGCTGAAGAGCTGGACAGGCTGGATGCGCACGTAAAAGAAACCTATAACATCCTGAAGAAGAAAGAAGCCGTTGGCCGGCGCCTGGATTTTATGATGCAGGAATTTAACCGTGAGTCGAACACGCTCGCCTCAAAATCAATCAATGCGGATATTACAAATTCGGCCATTGAGCTGAAGGTGCTGATTGAGCAAATGCGTGAGCAGATTCAAAACATCGAGTAGGGTTTCACTTAAACTCACTAAGTCTCACGATACCCCACCAACATCTATAAGCCAGTGTAAATGCTGGCTTTTTTTAATTCCACAAAGTCTCATATAATACCACTAAAGCGCACATCATTGGACTGACCCCACCCCGGTAGACGATCCTGATGTATAGTGGACTGACCCCACCCCGGTAGACGATCCTGATGTATAGTTTGAGCATAGGAGGA
>CALYPF010000183.1 GCA_945271245.1 uncultured Enterobacteriaceae bacterium
AGACCGTTGGTGGTGACGGTAAGTGGATCACTTTTTACCCGTTGTTGACACCATTTTTGAAGAAACGGCCAGGGAGCGCCGCCACGGCCTGCGCTTTTTGAAAGTAAATACGGAAGCGGAGGCCGCGCTCAGTGCGCAATTTCGCATTCGCAGTATTCCCACACTGCTGTTCTTTCACGATGGAAAAGTGATTGATACGCTCTGCGGCGCGTTACCGAAGGGTCCGTTTAATGAGTGGCTGGACGAAAATATCGCCAGCCTCACACCTTGTCTCGATGAGACGCCTCTGTAAGAATAGCGCTTTTTAACCGCCGCTAATGACTAAAAACGCCGTTCTCACGCTGCGCGCTGAACGCCTGGCGCGCTCAACCCGCCCGTTCCTCGCGCGTGGAAATCGTATTCGCCGCTGCCAGAATTGCCTGCTGCCTCAAACACAGTGCCTGTGCGATACCGTCACGCCTATACCGGCCCATAGCCGTTTTTGCCTGCTGATGTACGATACTGAACCGATGAAGCCCAGTAATACCGGACGCCTAATTGCCGATATTCTTCCTGACACGCTGGCGTTCAACTGGTCACGTACCGAAGCGCCATTGCCTTTGTTAACACTCCTCAATAGCCAGCAATATCAACCGCTGGTGGTATTTCCCGCCGCCTATGTCAAAAACAAAGAAAGGGCGGTAGTTCATCATTTAGCAAACCATAAGCCTCCTCTGTTTATTATGCTGGATGGTACCTGGCCTGAAGCACGGAAAATGTTCCGTAAAAGCCCGTGGCTAGACGCATTCCCGGTCATCTCCGTTAATCTGGAACGTTTATCAGGCTATGGTTTACGCGAAGCGCATGCCGGATATCAATATTGCACGGCAGAGGTGGCCGTTGCGCTGCTGGAAATAGCGAGCGATTTACCCGCAGCGCAGCAGCTATATGCGCACTTTACTCTTTTTCGTGAACGTTACCTGGCAGGAAAGCCCCATCATCAACCCGGCGTCACAGCGGAATTTCAGAAAACCGATTAATATCAGTTATTCGTTTGTCTGAAGGAGTGCGTATTACTATGAGCCAACGCGGTCTGGAAGCCTTGCTGCGCCCGCGTACTATCGCAGTTATCGGCGCATCGATAAAAACCGGGCGCGCAGGCAATATAATGATGCGTAACCTGCTTGGCGGTGGATTCTCCGGCTCCATCCTGCCCGTTACACCGGCTTACAGCGCCGTGTGCGGCGTGATGTCGTGGTCAGACATTAAAGCGCTTCCCTGCGCACCCGATTTGGCGATTATTTGTACTCATGCGGATCGAAATATTGCGCTATTAAACGCGCTAGGCGAAAAGGGTTGCAAAAGTTGTATTGTACTTTCGTCTCCGCCAGAACAACACGACGCGCTGCGGGCGAGCGCCGCCCGCTGGCAAATTAGGCTACTTGGCCCTAACAGCCTCGGATTACTGGCTCCATGGCAAGGCCTCAACGCCAGTTTTTCTCCGGTCCCAATTTATCCGGGACGCTTGGCTTTTATTTCGCAATCGGCCGCCGTTTCTAACATCATACTCGATTGGGCGCAGCAGCGTGAAATGGGGTTTTCATGGTTTATCGCGCTGGGCGATACGCTGGATATCGATATTGGTGAACTTCTGGATTTTCTGGCGCGAGACAGTAAAACCAGCGCCATCCTGCTGCATCTGGAGCACCTCAGCGACGCCCGGCGATTTGTTTCTGCCGCCCGCAGCGCATCGCGTAATAAGCCAATACTGGTGATAAAAAGCGGCCGCAGCGCCCGTGCGCAAAAACTGTTATCGGCGCCAACCGGTCTGGACGTCGCCTGGAACGCAGCGATCCAGCGCGCTGGTTTGCTACGCGTGCGGGATACCCATGAATTATTCTCGGCGGTAGAAACGCTCAGCCATATGCGCCCGCTGCGCAGTGAAAAGCTTATCATTATTAGTAACGGTGCCGCCCCGGCCGCACTGGCGCTGGATGAACTAGAAATGCGTGGTGGCAGGCTCGCCGTACTAACGGATGAAATACGCGAACAGCTTAAGAGCCTTTTGCCGGCGGGAGTCCATATAGATAATCCTCTGGATTTGCGTGATGACGCCACATCGGAACATTTTGCTCAAACGCTGGATATTTTATTAAACAATACTGTCACAGATGCAATTTTGTTTATTCACGCACCCAGCGCTACCGCCCCCGGTGCCGAGACGGCGCATCGATTAATCCAGAAACTAAAGCTCCACGCAGCGGGACGCTACGCCACTTTATTGACAAACTGGTGTGGAGAGCACTCATCGCTTGAGGCGCGGCGCCAGTTTAGCGATGCGGGAATTCCCACCTATCGAACACCGGAAGGCGCCGTCACCGCATTTATGCATATCGTGGAATACCGTCGTAATCAGAAACAATTACGGGAAACCCCGGCGCAGCCGGCGGGGCTAACGACGAATGCGCGCGAAGCGCATCAGTGTATTCGCAGCGCGTTAGCGGACAGCGTGACGCAGCTGGATACCTATCAGGCTCAGTCTATTCTCCAGGCCTACGGCCTGAATATATTACCGGCCCTGGCTGCGGAAGATAGCACTCAGGCAATCCATCTCGCTGAGCGTTTGGGTTACCCGATTGCACTTAAACTCCGCTCAGCGGATATTTCCCATAAATCAGACGTGATGGGCGTTATGCTGGCGCTGAGAACGCCGGAAGACGTTAAGCAGGCGGCTAACGCCATTATTGAGCGGGCAAAGCTTAACAGGCCGCAGGCGGCTATTCAGGGATTATTAGTCCAGAAAATGGCCGATCGGTCGGGCGCGCTGGAGCTGCGTATTGTCGTTGAACACGATCCGGTTTTCGGGCCACTCATTATGTTAGGTGAAGATGGCGCCGACTGGCATCCTAATGAACAGGCCGCCGCAGCCCTCCCACCGCTGAATATGAACCTGGCTCGCTATTTAGTTATTCAGGCCCTTAAATCACGGCGGATCAGAGAGCGCAGGGATACTAAGCCACTGGACATCTCTGGATTAAGCCAGGTGCTGGTTCAGGTTTCACACCTGATTATCGACTGTCCGCAAATCTATCGTTTAGATATTCACCCACTGCTGGCAAGTGGAAATACATTCACGCTGCTGGATATCTCCCTTGAACTCCGGTCTTTTGACGGTGACGGTGACGCGCGCCTTGCCGTACGCCCTTATCCGCAACAGCTTGAAGAAAGCGTCATTCTTAAAAATGAGACGCGCTGTCTGTTTCGCCCAATATTACCGGAAGATGAACCGCAATTACGCCGCTTTATAGGCCGCGTCACAAAAGAGGATCTTTATTATCGTTATTTTAGTGAAATCAATGAGTTCAATCATGAAGATTTAGCGAACATGACATAGATCGACTACGATCGAGAGATGGCGTTCGTCGCCGTTCAATCAGACGCCGGGACAGATATCATTCTTGGCGTTACGCGCGCTATTTCTGACCCTGACAATCACGATGCCGAGTTTGCGGTGCTGGTCCGTTCAGATTTAAAAGGGATTGGACTTGGTAGGCGCCTGCTGGAAAAACTCATTGCCTACTCCAGGGCTCAGGGGACGCGTCGGTTAAACGGGATTACTATGCCGCATAATCAAGGCATGATTGCGCTGGCCCGCAAGCTGGGTTTTCAGGTGGAGATTGCGCTTGAAGACGGCGTTGTTAACCTGTCTCTTCCATTAACCTAAGCGCATAAGTCATGATAGCCGCCAGGAAAACCTCACTATATGCCCGGTAGTAATGTTATGATTGCCAGCTTCTGTCATTTATATGCAACAGAAGGCCATCTATGAATAGAGAAGAATTGCACTGTGATGTTGTCTAAACTTAAACGTAACAAACATCAACAACACCTTGCCCAATTACCGAAACTGTCTCAGTCAGTTGATGATGTAGAATTCTTTTATGCCCCCGCAGATTTTCGGCAGGCACTGCTACAAAAAATCGCCGAAGCTACGCGGCGGATTTGTATCGTCGCCCTCTATCTTGAGCAGGATGATGGCGGGAAGAGTATTCTGACAGCATTATACGATGCCCTAAGGCGCCGTCCTGAACTGGAAGTCACTGTCCTGGTTGACTGGCATCGCGCGCAGCGCGGGCGTATTGGCGCTGAAGCCTCGGATACCAATGCCGACTGGTATCATCGGCTTGCCCAGGCTAATCCAGGGATTATCATCCCCGTTTACGGCGTGCCGATTAATACTCGTGAAGCGCTGGGCGTACTCCATTATAAAGGCTTTATTATTGATGACAGCGTGCTCTATAGCGGAGCCAGCCTGAATGATGTTTATCTCCATCAGCATGAGAAATATCGCTACGATCGCTATCAGCTAATTCGTAACCCACAGCTCGCCGATATTATGTATGGTTGGATTCAGCGATATCTGATTAACGGAAGCGCCGTGCATCGTCTGGACATCGCCGAGCGCCCCAAAAGCCCGGAGATTAAAAACGAAATCCGGCTTTATCGGCAGTCGCTGCGTAACGCCATCTACCGCTTTACGGGAAATGCCGGTAATAACGAATTGTCCGTCACGCCGCTGGTAGGATTAGGGAAAACAAGCCCGCTTAATAAAACGATTACCCATCTGATGCCATGCACCCGGCATAAATTGACTATCTGTACGCCATATTTCAATTTACCCGCAGGGCTGGTGCGTAACGTCATCCAGCTTTTGCGCGACGGCAAACAGGTTGAAATTATCGTCGGGGATAAAACCGCCAACGATTTTTATATACCTGAAGATCAGCCTTTTAAGATTATTGGCGCCCTGCCCTATCTCTATGAAATTAATCTGCGTCGCTTTTTGAGCCGTCTACAATACTATATGAACAACGGCCAACTCGTAGTGAGATTATGGAAGGATAACGATAATAGCTATCATTTAAAAGGCATTTGGGTCGATGATGAGTGGATGCTATTAACCGGAAATAACCTTAACCCTCGCGCGTGGAGACTGGATTTGGAAAACGCGATTCTTATACACGATCCCCGGCACCAGCTCGCCGCTCAGCGTGAGCACGAACAGTCGCTTATCCGTAAGCATACTACGGTGGTGCGCCATTATCGGGATCTACAAAGTATTGCCGAGTATCCGATTAAAGTGCGTAAGCTGATCCGCCGTCTGCGTAGGATCCGGATCGATAAGGTTATTAGCCGAATCCTTTAGTGCCTCAAGGGCTTTATTTGCAGGAAGCCCATCTTCGGGAACACTCTACAATGCGCGCTTTAGCTCTTTTGGTTGTGATATTACTCACGAATGGTTGCAGTCATGCGGCAAACGATGACTGGTACGGAAAAGATAAAGCGCAGCATTTTATGCTTTCTGCAATAGCCTATGCTGCCGGGCATGAGATGGTTAACAAACGGCCGGTGTCTACCGGGCGCTCTGTTCAGGCTGGCTTTTTATTTTCTTTAAGCCTGGGCGCAGGGAAAGAACTATGGGACAGCAGAGCCGCCGGCAGCGGCTGGAGCTGGTACGATCTCGCCTGGGATATTGCGGGAGCCAGCGCCGGCTACGCTATTTGGCAACTGGCAGATTAAAGCACCATACCCTTATCCTTACGATGCAGCATTAGCGACACAAAAAATGCCAACGCCCCCATCCCTGAAACATACCAAAAAAAACCACTCTCTGAGCCAGCCGCTTTCAGGGATAAGGCAACATACTCAGCCGAGCCGCCAAACAGCGCATTCGCTATCGCATAAGAAAGGCCGACCCCGAGCGCTCGCACCTGTGGAGGGAACATTTCCGCTTTAAGGATCCCGCTGATAGAGGTGTAAAAACTCACAATAAGCAGCGCTATCATTACTAGCCCAAAGGCAGCATAAGGCGAAGTTACGCTTCGCAATGCATTCAGCACAGGCACGGTCCCTACTGCTGACAGTAGGCCAAAACACAGCATAGCCGTGCGGCGCCCTATCTTATCTGAAAGCGCACCAAAAAGAGGCTGTAGCAGCATGAAGAGAAAAAGCGCCAGTGTCATAATTATGCTCGCGGTAGCGGCTGGCATGCCCGCCGTATTTACCAAATATTTTTGCATATACGTTGTGAACGTATAAAAGCAAAGCGACCCGCCGGCGGTAAAGCCAAGAACCATCAGAAAAGCGCGCCTGTTGCGCCATAACTCTTTTAATGAGCCCGCATCTTTTTTCTTGCGGATGTCGGCGTGCGAAGTTTCGCTCAATGAACGCCGGAGCCGCAGCGCCACGAGAGCAAGCATAGCGCCAATTGCAAACGGAATACGCCAGCCCCAGTCATGTAATTCTCTCTCAGTCAGGATATTCTGTAAAATGACTACGACTAATAGCGCCAGTAACTGTCCCCCAATCAGGGTGACATACTGAAAAGACGCATAGAACCCTTTCCGCCCTTCCACGGCAACTTCACTCATATACGTTGCGCTCGTTCCATACTCTCCGCCGACAGAAAGTCCTTGTAGCAACCGAGCCGCTAAAAGAAGTACCGGGGCCCAGACGCCTATGGTGTTATATCCAGGTAAACAGGCTATGGCTAAAGAGCCTATGCACATTAAATAAACCGATATAAGCATTGATGTTTTACGCCCACGCTTATCGGCAATACGCCCAAATAACCAGCCTCCAATTGGGCGCATGAGAAAACCAGCAGCAAAAATGCCGGCTGTCTGTAAAAGCTGGGTAGTTGTATTTCCCGATGGGAAAAAAATATGCGCAAAATAGAGTGAACAAAATGAGTTGTTACCAACGGTGCAAAACTGATCCACCCCAGCGGTTGAAAACTGATCCAG
>CALYPF010000184.1 GCA_945271245.1 uncultured Enterobacteriaceae bacterium
CCGTCGGCGTCTCCGTTGGGGTTTCCGTCGGCGTTTCCGTTGGGGTTTCCGTCGGTGGCTGCGTTGGAGTTTCGGTCGGTGACTGCGTTGGTGGCTCCGTCGTCGGAATCGGAGGCAGCGGGATCACGACGCCAAACAGCGCAACGATATTTGGCAAGCCAGGCAGGCCAATCATGCCGCCACCACCGCCGCCGCAGTTATCGCCGCAGCAATCGCCTGGGTTAATATCGACTTCGCCGCCCTGAATCACGACCTTACTCTTGCCAATAATCTTGATGGTATCGGAGCACAGTACGAGCTCCCCGCCGGCGACAATATTCATACAGCCGCCGCTCACCATCGTCGTTGCGCCGCCCACGGCGAGTGAATGGTATCCCCCTACGTTAACCTGATAGGCTCCGCCAACGGACAGCGAGGTATATCCCCCCACCGCCGTCATCGCGGCACCGCCCACATTCAGACCGTACGCACCGCCAACATTAACGCTTTTCGCTAACGCGACGGTTTCACTGTTACTACCGCCAATCTCCAGAGCCACCGCACCGCCAATCAACGCGCTGTTGTTGCCGATAACGTTGGTCATCTGATTCGCACCAACGAACAGGTTGCGAGATAAGCCCACGTTAATATTGGAGTTCATCCCAATAGTTTGTTCTTCATTTTGCTTAGTCAGGCGCGTCATATTGCGTTCGGCCTGCTCCCAGTACTGCTCAATACCGGGCTTATCTTCAAAGCGAATACCGTTATAGTTGCTGCGCCCGCCGCCGACGGTACGGCTTATCAGGCCACTCTGCGTAGCGTTATTCGGCAAATCCCAGGGGGGCATAGTGGTATTGTTGTACAGGCTGCCGATAATCAGCGGCCTGTCCGGATCGCCGTTAATGAAATCAACGATAACTTCATGACCAACACGCGGGATATAAATGCCGCCAAAGTTATTCCCCGCCCAGGCCTGACTCACGCGCAGCCAGCAGGAATCCGATTCCCGGTTTTTCCCGTAGCGATCCCATAAAAAGCGTACTTTCACGCGACCGTATTCATCCGTCCAGATATCTTCACCCGGCGGACCGACGATAATGGCGGTTTGAGGACCGCTGGTTTTGGGTTTTGGCACCGTCATAGGATGACGGTAGATTTTCGTGGTAGGCTGCACGGTAAAATCGCAGTGGTAACGAAACTCATCCTGGCTGGCCAGCTGATCGATTTCCTCAACCGACAGGTGACTACGCAGAATCATATATTCGCGGTTCGCCTTTTCTACCGGATAATCCACCAGTTCAAAAACCGTGCCGCACATAATCCCGCGTAACTCGCCGGAGCCTTCGCAGCGAGATCCGAGCGCACCGCGTTCTTCCATTCGCACGCGCGCAAGCTGCTCGCCTATCTCCGGCTGCTCATAGTCGCCAGGCCAGTGGAACACTTCCATTTGGTTGAAGCTGGTTTTCCGCGGCTTGCTGTCCAGCGCCATAATATCCGCGCGCGACTTGGTAAAATCATAGTCATTGGTCACCCAGCGCCCGGAAGTGATCATTTCCTGGAAGTGGAACTGGCTGATGTACTCTTCATCCAGCTTCGGTCGGTCTGAAGAGTACTTAAGAACGTGATAGGCTTCGCTCGGGGTGCGGCGGTGCGCACCTACGCTATCAACCAGAATGAGTTTGTGTTTTTGTTCCGCATGCTCGAAGAACCAATAAATTCCCCACTCTTCCATTAACCGTTCAATAAAATTGAAATCGGTTTCGCCGTACTGTACCTGGAAGTCCAGCAGCGGATAACTGCCCGCCAGCCGTTTCTCAAACGGGAAGTTATAATCGCCTAACACTTCTTCAATAATATCCACCACCGTTTTTTGCTGGAAAATTTTAAAGTCGGTGGTTAACTCAGCCAAATGCAGCCAGGGCCGGATAATAATTTCATACAGCGCCTGATTGGCATCGCGCCCGATATAACGCGCTTTTTGAACAATACCTGATATTTCCCGGGTTCCCTGGCCAAGGCCAATAATATCCCCGAGCCCGTTACCGTCCAGTTCAATTTCGACGGTCATCTCTTTACCGATTAAGGCTTTAAGATCGACATTCGAAGCCGCCTGCCAGGGTATTAGCGGATTGGCCGGCGTTTTGGCAGTAATCACGTAGGAATAGAGCGAGGAGAATGCCTCCTCACCATCCAGTTTTGAGATTACCAACGCCGGCTCTCCAAGTAGCAGCGGCATAGCCGAACTACTTAATTTAATAGTACGTGACATATCATCACCTGATGCGTTGTGAGTATCTTAAAATGATGCGTCAGGCCCTTCAGCCTCAGCGCGTTGTAATGGAATTCTCTGCGAATCCAATATTTTCCTGTGTCGGCTTTGCCGCCATAGCCAGATACAGGCCTCTCCCGCTAAACAGTCAGGCCAGTTCTTCCACGGCATAATCTCGACACCATCGCTATCCCGAATGCGATAGTCCTCCTGTGACCCCTCCCTGAGTAAAACCTGAGAGCGATTCTTGAAACGGAAATTAGGCGTCAGGGCAAAAGACTCCCAAAACGGCGAATATGCCCGCCGCAGCGCCCTGACCCATTCCCGCAAAGATCGCCAGCTCCCGTTTGAAAATTCATTTTTCCGCACGTAATGATTCAGAACTCTCGTCATCCAGAACGTCACGGGAAACGCCGATGACAAATCCTTTTTCAGCCAGCCATAAGACACTGAGGTATAGATAACGGCGGCAGACTTCTCCCCCTGCGCCGTGCGAAATACCATCAAGGCGCCCGCGTAATAACGGCTGCCTTTTTTGGATGCGGGCGAAGGCATAACAAAACACCACGGATAACTTTCTGATAAATAGTCATCCGGCACAGAGGAGGCCATATAAGGGAGGATCGCCTGCTGGAGACGGGCGCGCAGACGTGCTTGCTCCCTGCGACGCCAGCCCAATCGGCCTGTGCTTAATTCATCGATAAGTAAATACAGACGCACCGATATCTTTCCTCTGGTGTTTGGTTTGCACCGTTTAATAAGCGCCAGGACAGCGGAAATCCCTGAGCAAATCAGACGCAAGCGCTCCGTTTACCGTCAGTCCCGTGGCTTCGATATCCACCCGACGCTTATCCAGGGAATAAATCAGTTCCGTTTCCCCGGAATCCGGCACCACAATTTTCCGCGTGCTATCCAGCCAGCGGAATAATGCCCACGGGCCGGTAAACAGCGCCGACGAACCGGCGGCGATACGCGGCATCGCATTCAGTGTGATACGCGATCCCTGCCGGGCGCCGGGCCACGTTAGCGAAACCGGCGCTATCGGGCCGTGCGCGTAATTCACCTGAGTACCGTCGAAATTCATATTGAGCTGAATCACCGAAGGATCCATATAAGGCACGGAGATACCGAACTTCAGAGCCATGCGGCGCCCGCCTTCGCCCTGGAAAAACGCATCGCGGATATCCGCCGCGCGCTCAAACACCGCCAGCTCACCGTTATCGCTTTCCCCGGCGTCGCCTTTATATCGCCAGGGGTGCGCTGAGGTATCCACTTTGTCAGCCAGATTTTTTTGGTAATAGTCATCCACCAGACCGCCGGCCGCGAAAAAGCGTTCAAAATCGGCCAGCTTCACCTCTTCTTCGCTGTCGGCAAACGGATAGCGCCCCGCCAGAGTCCTGCGGCAAATGCGCCCTAAATGCTCTTCAATGCCTTCGTTATCCTGCGCGATAGCCTCATGATTCGCTCGCCGATACGAACCATCCAGCAGCGGACTAATTAAATTACTCAACGGATCGGGCCAGGTTTGGGACTCGGCGCTCAGCTTCTGCGCGGTATTGGAAAGCGTCACGCTATTGCCGCTTTTTAGCGCGTCGTTATAAATCACAAACAGGGTGTACTGCTCATTCAGCGCCCCCATTAATTTACTCAACTCTGTACTGGCAACCGCGCCAGGCCGGGCGTCCGCTACGATTTGGGGAGAACCGGTAACAAACTCGCGCAGCGGCGCGAAGTGGCTATCAACCCGCTCCCAAAGCAGCTTTTTTTCCAGCGCTGCATAGGCCAGACTCACCTTCATCGCCGCGTTTAATATCTGGCCTTTATTACTGACATTATCCAGCAGCGATTTTCCTTCCGGCTCGGACAGCGTGGTTTCCGCTACGGCGCGCTGCACCAGATTGGCTAGCGGAGAATCCGGCGCTGCCAGCGTTCTCAGGATATAAATATCCGATGCCATGCCGGCGCTGCCGGAGTCCAGTGGCAGCACATCCGTTTTAATACGAATGTTGCGCAAAAACGCCTGCCAGCGCTGGGTGTATTCATCCAAATACAGCGCCAGAATCTGTTTCTGGACCGGATTTATCAGCGCACCGTTGCGCGCCACGCCCACCTTTGGCAATGGGTTATCCTTCTCCTTTCCCATTACCCAGCCGTCTTCACGCTCCAGCCCCATCAGCCCGAGATCCATTTTTTTTTAAACAGGGAGTGATACCCCGCGCGCGTAAACAACCCAGGAATAGAGGTCGCCTCAGAATCTTCCCCAAGTGAAAACAGCTCCCCACCCCGGCTGCGCGTCATTGCGCTCAGCGTCAGATCTGCGGGGGCGTCTGCCGCCGCTGCGTCCTTAATACGGCGATACAGGCGGCTGGCCAAATCATCCCGATCCAGCAGCGCGCGCGCATATTTCACCAGCCCCGCGTCGGCAGGCTGACCAAAGCGACGCCACGTAGGCGACTGAAGCAGCGTATTGAGGTGGGAAATAAATATCTGTCGCTCTTCATAAGGCTGCAGCTTGCCGGTCTCTTCCCACAGACGGGTTACACTGTCGACGATATACGCGCTATCAAATTTGCCCTGTCCGTACACCATGAGATACAGCTTCAGATAGCTATAGATCTGCTCCTGATTATCGGTGTCAATAGCCTGCTGCAGCGCCAGCGTAACCTGACGTTCAATTTGCGGTAGCAGTAGCCGCTCAAGGAAATACTGATACAGCGACTCCGACGCGTTCACTACATCCTTCCCGGTATACAGCCCGTAACGCCAGTTCAGCCCGGGGCTATAAACATTCAGAGTGCCGTACTCGGGTAAATACTGCGACAGCGTGAGAAGCTGCGGGATAAGCCCTTCATTCGTCGTTTTCGAAAAGCGGTTAACCTCATCGCCGAGCGTCGCGGCTTTGTTATCCACCACGTGCAAATAGCGGCTGTTATTAAGATAACTGTTATGGAAACCGTTTAGCAGGAACACCGCCGCCAAAATGGCAACCGTGTGACCGAGGAAGCGCTGCAGGCGATATTTCGACTCATTAGCCAGGTTATAGCGCGCTAAATCGAGGTCTTTAACGATAACATCGCTGAACAGCTGTTTTAGAAAATACTGGCGCCCATAGGAAACATCGCTCACCAGAAAATCGCGCTCGGCGGGCTGTTCAACGACGGACGCCGTAGTCGCCGGGTTCTGATTATCCACATAGTTAGACCATTTGCGCACAATAGTCTGATTATTCAGCAGGCTAAAATCGACCGGCTGATGGCTACTGGAAAAGTAGATGCCGCGCAGCGTGGTATAGCTCTGGGTTTCATCGTAGCGCGAGGCAAAAAAGATATTCTGCACCACTTCGGCCATCAGAACGGACAGCGCGTGAAAATCCTGGGGCAGCGCGTACATTTTTTTGCGATCCCGATGATCGTACTCTTCCTGCTGACGCACGATCATTTCCCGATCAACGCGCCGCTCCAGCAGAGTAAACTCTTCCCGGATACGCTCAGACAACTCGCCCGGCGCGCCTTTCATCGCATCCCCGTAAGGGAAAGTAACGCCCCAAACCTGCTCGCGCTCCTGTTCGGTCAGGATACGGAAGTATTCAGCGAAGCCCGGAAGCTGGTCGAGTTTGGTAACCAGCACGTAGGCCGGGAAACGCACGCCCAGCGTCTGGCGCAGCTCTTCCAGCCGCGCGCGCATACTGGCCGCCAGCTCAAACAGTTCCGCCTGGGTACGTCCCATAATATCCGCTGCGGAAAAGGTAATAACTGCGCCGTTGATCGCTTTAATCGGGCGATATTTTTTTAACGCCTTTAACATCGCCTGCCATTCCGGCAAATGGCTTTCCGCTGCGCTGATATATTTACCGGCCGTATCCAGATACACGGCGTCATTGGTAAACCAGCATTCACAGTGGCGCGTTGGCTGCCCCTGTTTCCCCACCTGGTTAAGCTGTTCCGGCAGCGGAAAACTCTGCCCTGAGGCTAAAATCGCCGAGGTTTTACCGGAATCCTCGGTGCCCAGCATAATGTACCAGGGCAGCGTATCCTGCGGCCTGCGCGCCAGGATCACGCGCTGAAAAAAAGAGAGACTGCCGCGGCTTTTATTCACATAGTCCACCGCGTTGCGGATAACCGCCACCACCTCAGAGGTATCGTTTTCCGGCGCGGTCTCTTTCTTCATAAACCGTTCTAACAGCGCGGGATTATCTTTTAACGCCAGCAGCAGCCGCCATGCGCCGTACAGCAGCGCACTAAATAAAATAGCGGCGATAATGCCCAGCCGCACGCTCACCGGTGCCAGCGGGTAATTGTCCCCGATTAACAGGAACGGCCCGAGCACCCAAACAATCACGCACAGCGTAGCCACCGCGACGATAAACACCGGCCAGCGCAGCCAAAAGCTCACCAGACAGAAAACAGCCAGAACTATAAAAATGATTCGGGATTCCACGCTTTCCAGCGGGCGCGTTTCTCCGAACCCAAAAAACTGTTACCAACGGTGCAAAACTGATCCACCCCAGCGGTTGAAAACTGATC
>CALYPF010000185.1 GCA_945271245.1 uncultured Enterobacteriaceae bacterium
CTGGATCAGTTTTCAACCGCTGGGGTGGATCAGTTTTGCACCGTTGGTAACATCTTTTCACTCTGTCAATAAAAAACGCGCCCGTGGGCGCGTTATGCCAGCTAATGCTATTACTCACTCATCAGCATCTTCTTCAGGCAAAATATCTTTAACGGACGCTTCTGCACGGCGGGCTTCACCCTTGTGCTGTACTTTATTAAGCTGTCGCTCAAGTTTGGCGATAAGATCGTTAACCGCTGTGTACATATCGCTATGTTTTGCGCTGGCGACAAGCTGACCGTTTGGCGTATTAATTGTGGCGTCGGCGATAAATCCCTGCGGCTCTTTAGACAGAATAAAGTGTGGATTTATTAGATGAGTTTGCCATTTTTCCAGTTTAGTAAGACGGTCTGTGACATGCTGGCGGATTGCCGGGGTGATTTCCATGTGTTTGCTGGTAATGTTCATTGTCATAAATTTACCTCTTGTCTTCCCGTCATGGTCATCCCAGCATAGCGCGATAAATGTTAAAATGCGTGATTAATATCACGTTCTTTTGTCACTTTTTGTCAATGAATACTTTTTGCGCTTAAAAGCGCGCACGCTGCTAAATTCTAGTGATGAAGTGAGTAATGCGTATCACAGTGGGCGAATGTCAATTTTCACCAGGCAGATTCAGTGCCGTGAAATGAGGTACGGCGCAAACGTTTCGGGTTCCCCTGCGGGGAGGGCAACGTGGGGGGATAATTACGCGAAGAGGCAGGGTAGCAAAGACGAGCGGAGTCACTAAGCGGCTGGCGACAACCCTGTATCGGGTCGTCTGCGAAAGCGGTGAGAGACAAAAATAAGGCCTCTCACCGGAGCGCCTTAGTCTTTCACGTGATTGCCATTTGCCGCGATAATTTTGGCTACTTTTTCAGCCTGAGCATCAAGCTGTAATTGGCGATACGCGTTTTCCATCAGCTTCAGACCGTCTCGTGTCGCCTGCGTATCAGGAAAATCGCGCAGCATGCCCTCAACGCGATTAACTACTGCAATCCATGCACCGCGACGCGTATAGTAATCCGCAACGGAAAGTTCATACTTTGCCAGGCGGTCTTTAAGGAAGACCAAACGTTTTGTCGCATCCGTGGCATATTGGCTATTAGGATAGCCGCGTACCAGCTTCGAGAAATCATTGAAAGCGTCGCGGGCGTGCTGAGGATCGCGATCTGAACGATCGACGCCAAAGAAACCCTGTAGTGCACTATCGTCCATCGCCATATCGGTTAAGCCGCGCATGTACAATACATAGTCAATATTGGGATGGGTGGGATTCAGGCGCATGAAGCGATCGATCGCCGCCTGGGCTAAAGGCAGATCGGCATTTTTGTAGTACGCATAGATAAGATCAAGCTGCACCTGCTGTGAATAGGGGCCGAAAGGATAGCGATTATCCAGCGCTTCCAGTTGCGTTATCGCTGCTTTCCAGTTACCGTCCTGCAGTTTTTGCTGAGCCGTCGCGTAGATCTCAGAAGGGGCGCTGTCAGGAACCTCATCTTTTGAGCTGGAGCAACCGGCTAGAGCCAGGCTCAGCATGGCGGCTGCCGCCAGATATTTCATGCGCGTCATGACGTTTTGACTTTCCTCAGAATGTTATTCAGGGAGACTCTCCGTGAAGCTCCCGATAAAGACCAGCTACAATAGCACACTATATTAACCGGCGAAGCCGGAAAACCCAACGTTAACGAAGAAGCTATCTATGTCGCAACAGATACAACTTACCGCAACGGTGTCCGAATCGCAGCTCGGGCAGCGTTTAGATCAGGCTCTGGCCGAATTGTTTCCGGATTATTCCCGGTCTCGTATTAAAGAATGGATTTTGGACCAGCGGGTACAGGTTAACGGGAACGTGTGCACAACGCCAAAAGAAAAGATGCTGGGCGGTGAGCAGGTTTCTATTCAGGCAGAAATTG
Organism: uncultured Enterobacteriaceae bacterium; assembly: GCA_945271245.1. Taxonomy (GTDB): domain Bacteria; phylum Pseudomonadota; class Gammaproteobacteria; order Enterobacterales; family Enterobacteriaceae; genus Apirhabdus; species Apirhabdus apintestini. The sequence continues at coordinate 1,935 of CALYPF010000185.1, forward strand.
AAGAGGATGCTCGCTTTGAGCCGCAAAATATCCCGCTGAATATCGTTTATGAAGATAGCGATATTATTGTTATTAACAAACCACGGGATTTAGTGGTTCATCCGGGCGCGGGTAACCCGGACGGAACGGTGCTGAATGCGCTATTGTATTATTATCCACCGATTGCGGATGTACCGCGCGCCGGCATTGTGCACCGTTTGGATAAAGATACTACGGGACTGATGGTAGTAGCGAAAACCATACCGGCGCAGACGCGGCTGGTGGAATCACTGCAGTTACGTGAAATTACGCGCGAATATGAAGCTGTGGCGATTGGGCATATGACCGCAGGTGGCTCGGTCAATGAACCAATTAGCCGTCATCCAACGAAACGAACCCATATGGCGGTCCATCCCATGGGCAAACCGGCTACTACGCACTATCGTATTATGGAGCACTTTCGCATTCATACCCGTTTACGTTTGCGTCTGGAAACGGGGCGGACTCATCAGATCCGTGTTCACATGGCGCACATCACCCATCCGCTGGTGGGCGATCAAGTTTATGGCGGCCGCCCTCGCCCGCCAAAAGGGGCTTCACAACAGTTTATTGAAGCGCTCAGGAAATTCGATCGCCAGGCATTACATGCCACTATGTTGCGTCTATACCATCCTATTAGCGGCATTGAGATGGAGTGGCATGCGCCAATCCCACAGGATATGGTGGATTTAATTGATGCGCTGCGCGCTGATTTTGAAGAGCATAAAGATCGGGTTGACTGGCTATGACTCCATTAATCATTCCTCAATGGCCTTTACCATCCGGCGTAGCAGCTTGCAGCTCTACCCGAAACGGCGGGGTCAGCGCTGCGCCCTGGGATTCACTTAACTTAGGCGATCGCTGCGGCGATCTAAGTGGCCATGTTGAAGAAAATCGGCGCCGTTTGTGCAAAGCCGCGCATATGCCGAATGCTCCTGTCTGGCTGGAACAAGTGCACGGAACTAGAGTATTAAAACTGGACGGGACGGTGCCCGCCGATTGCAAGGCGGATGCCAGTTGGACGAATAGGCCAGGAACTATCTGTGCCGTTATGACGGCGGACTGCCTGCCGGTGCTTTTTTGTAATGCTGATGGCACTGAAGTCGCAGCAGCACATGCCGGCTGGCGCGGATTGTGTGCAGGCGTGCTTGAGTCAACGGTCGCCTGTTTTAATGATAAACCTGAAAATATCATTGCCTGGATGGGGCCGGCTATTGGGCCGCAGGCCTTTGAAGTGGGAGCCGAAGTGCGCGCAGCTTTTATGGCGCAGGCTCCCGAGGCGGAATCTGCATTTAATACGAAAGGCGATAAATTTCTGGGTAATCTCTATCTTCTTGCACGCCAGCGGTTAGCTAATATTGGCGTGCGGCAAGTGTATGGCGGAGAGCGCTGTACCTATACGGAACAAAGAACATTTTTTTCCTGGCGTCGTGATGGAACAACCGGTCGGATGGCAAGCTTTATTTGGCTGATATAAATCATGGCCGCAGGCTCCCCGGCAAATATTACGTTCTTAGCATATTTATTGCGGGGTTAACCTTGAATAATTAAGGGATGGCCTCATTTAATCTCCAGTAGCAATTTTGACCTATTCATGGGAGGAGTTATGCGTCTGGATCGTCTTACTAATAAATTCCAGCTTGCCCTCGCCGATGCCCAGTCTCTTGCACTTGGGCACGACAATCAATTTATCGAACCTCTTCACCTTATGAGCGCTTTATTAAAGCAAGAAGGAGGTTCCGTTGCGCCCCTGTTGACCTCGGCTGGCATAAATGCCGGACAATTGGGTACGGCCATAGAGCAGGCATTAAGTCGTTTACCGCAGGTTGAGGGTACGGGTGGCGATGTCCAGCCGTCGCAGGATCTTATTCGGGTATTGAATCTGTGCGATAAATTGGCACAGAAACGCAACGATAATTTTATTTCTTCCGAACTGTTTGTACTGGCGGCGCTGGAGTCGCATGGCTCATTAACCGACCTCTTAAAATCCGCTGGCGCGACCGCGGCGAATATTTCTCAGGCCATAGAAAAAATGCGTGGAGGTGAAAGCGTGAACGATCAAGGGGCGGAAGATCAGCGGCAGGCGCTTAAGAAATACACTGTAGATCTGACCGAGCGGGCAGAGCAGGGCAAGCTGGATCCGGTGATTGGCCGTGACGAAGAAATACGCCGTACAATTCAGGTTCTCCAGCGTAGAACAAAAAACAACCCAGTATTAATTGGGGAACCCGGCGTCGGCAAGACTGCCATTGTTGAAGGGCTGGCGCAGCGAATTATTAACGGCGAAGTTCCGGAAGGGCTGAAAGGACGCCGCGTGCTGGCGCTTGACATGGGCGCGCTGGTGGCAGGTGCTAAATATCGCGGTGAATTTGAAGAGCGCTTAAAAGGCGTGCTCAACGACCTGGCAAAACAAGAAGGTAATGTCATTCTATTCATCGATGAATTACATACTATGGTTGGAGCCGGTAAAGCAGACGGCGCAATGGACGCCGGAAACATGCTTAAACCCGCCCTTGCGCGCGGCGAGCTGCACTGCGTCGGTGCAACTACACTTGATGAATATCGCCAGTACATTGAAAAGGATGCAGCGTTAGAGCGGCGTTTCCAAAAAGTATTTGTAGCGGAGCCGACGGTAGAAGATACGATTGCGATTTTGCGCGGTTTGAAAGAACGCTATGAATTGCATCATCACGTTCAAATTACTGACCCAGCTATTGTTGCGGCGGCCACTTTGTCGCATCGCTACATTGCTGACAGGCAATTGCCGGACAAAGCCATCGATTTAATTGATGAGGCAGCGTCAAGTATCCGTATGCAGATTGACTCCAAGCCAGAAGAGTTAGATCGATTAGACAGGCGTATTATTCAGCTCAAGCTTGAACAACAGGCATTATTAAAAGAGTCGGACGAGGCCAGCAAAAAAAGGCTGGATATGCTAAACGAAGAGCTATCTGACAAAGAGCGTCAATACTCGACTTTAGAGGAAGAATGGAAAGCGGAAAAGGCTTCTTTGTCTGGTACGCAGACAATTAAAGCCGAGCTTGAACAGGCGAAAATTGCGATGGAGCAGGCCCGGCGTATCGGCGATCTTGGGCGTATGTCTGAACTGCAATATGGCACAATCCCTGATTTAGAAAAACAGCTTGAAACCGCAACGCAGACGGAAGGGAAAACAATGCGCCTGTTGCGTAACCGCGTCACTGATGCTGAGATTGCCGAGGTACTGGCGCGCTGGACGGGCATTCCGGTTTCACGCATGATGGAAAGCGAACGCGACAAGCTGCTGCGGATGGAGCAGGAACTTCATACGCGAGTCATTGGCCAGAATGAAGCAGTTGAAGCAGTATCGAATGCGATCCGTCGTAGTCGGGCCGGGCTTGCTGATCCGAATCGGCCTATTGGTTCATTTATGTTCCTTGGCCCTACCGGGGTTGGTAAAACCGAGCTTTGCAAGGCATTGGCGAACTTCATGTTTGATAGCGACGATGCCATGGTGCGCATCGATATGTCTGAATTTATGGAGAAACACTCTGTATCACGTCTGGTGGGTGCTCCTCCCGGCTATGTAGGGTATGAAGAGGGGGGATATTTGACGGAGGCGGTTCGTCGTCGTCCTTATTCTGTCATTTTGCTGGACGAAGTAGAGAAAGCGCATCCAGATGTATTTAATATTTTGCTGCAGGTTCTGGATGATGGCCGCTTAACTGATGGGCAGGGGCGCACGGTCGATTTCAGAAATACGGTTGTAATTATGACCTCGAATCTGGGATCGGACATTATTCAGGAACGATTTGGCAACCTGGATTATGGCGAAATGAAAGAGTTGGTTCTCGGCGTTGTGAGCCACAGCTTCCGCCCTGAATTTATTAACCGTATCGATGAAGTTGTCGTCTTTCATCCCTTGGGCGAGCGCCATATTGCTTCTATTGCGCAAATTCAGCTTCAGCGTTTGTATCAGCGTCTTGAAGACCGCGGTTACACTGTAAACGTTTCCGAAGAGGCGCTTAAATTGCTGGGTCAGAATGGCTACGATCCGGTTTATGGTGCTCGCCCTTTAAAAAGAGCGATACAGCAGCAGATAGAAAACCCGCTGGCGCAGCAAATACTGTCTGGCGAGTTGCTTCCTGGTAAACCTATAGAGCTTACAGTGAAAGACGATCGCATCATTGCCACGCAGTAAGCGCTTTATAAAAAGTAAAAAAGGGCCTGTCAGGCCCTTTTTTGTATGCTTTTTGTCACTTCCGGAGACGTTAGCATCGACTTTGCTCGTAAATTGAGCGGTTGAGCGAAGTTTCTTAATTTTTGCTTGTCAGGGACGCAGCAGTCCCTATAATGCGCCTCCATCGACACGGCGCAGACGAAAGTGAAGGC
>CALYPF010000186.1 GCA_945271245.1 uncultured Enterobacteriaceae bacterium
TCCCGCTGGTCACACCCGTTAAGACCCCGGAAATCACGCTCAGAACGTCGCCCAGCGCCGTCCTGACCGCTCACCGGGGCGTTGGCCTTAACTCAGTGACAAAATCGCTGTGAGCGCGTTATGGCTTTGCAGGGAGGGGGGTTGTTCTGCTCACTTTCAGGATCGTAACCGGCTGCGCCGGGTCAGGCGCGGAATTGGCTGCGGTGCTCTATGCTCGTCCCGTTCCGCGCCTCCATGCGCTACGCGCATACACGGACAGGCTGCGCACTGCTCGCCCGTCTGACGGCCAACCACTACGGCCAGAAACGAAGTGCCAGCAATTCTGCGCCTGGCGCCCGTCCTCGATGCCGGGTTTCGCCAGCATTTCGTCAGTTGCAGCTGCGACCGGCCACATTTTTTTGCTGGCATATTTCCGCCTACATGAAAAAACCACGCTTAAGAGCGTGGTTTTTTCTGCGTGCCCGGAATATCAGTTATTTTGCCAGTTCATGCCGCGCTGCCTGAGCTAAAAAATGGCTCCGATCTTTATACGCTGAACGATTACCCTGGATAAATCCATCGATTCGCTTTATCAGCACATCTGGCAATGTAATATTTACGCGTTGCTGTTTACCTTCAAATTCGGACAGATCCACGTCAATCATAAACCAAGAGTCACAATGCGCGTATTCGGCATTTGCCGAATAAACCATAAAGCCAGCATCTTTAATATCTTCGACAGAATGCGCTCCGCTGAGCAGCATTTCTTCCACGATACTTAAAATAGCCTCTCGCGCCATTACGGGTATATCAGATTGTTCATCCGCAGCGGATACACACCCATAATCAAACTGATCAAATGCCGGTACGCTTATACCGAATGCTGTATCAGCATCTTTAGGAGATTCAACTCCGACAGAAAAAAACATACTCACCTCCAAAGTCGGCGGGGATCAAATCCCCGCCATTTTTTTGATTGACCTGACAGTACCTAGAGGCAAATCCTTTTTCGGATGCGGAACAGGAAAAGTTTTTCCTGTTATGGGCGACCACCAAATCTGGTGGCTTCCCCCGTTGTGCCGTCGAAGTTCACACCCTGCGGCTATCAGCTCTTTCAACAGGTCAGCAGATTTCATAAGCCCTCCGTAACCTGAAATTTATTATACACACATATACACACAAGGCAAGGAGAGTTAGCGTGGATCACAAATTTTTTGCAGCCTAACGGATGACTAGCGCCCCGTGTGGGGCGAAGTTTAGAGGGAATTACTTGATTTTATGACTGTGGTTAATTGTACATCATTTCAGCGTGAAGAGGCGAGCCATACTGACTTCAAAATCAGCAATACCGGCAGACATACTTTGAGATCGCTTGCGTTCCTGCGCCAGCTCACGTTGTAGCTTCAGGATCATCTCGTTTTGCTCTTTAACCTTGCTGATAGAAACCAGAAATGCTTTGCTGACAGTTGATACCCCCAAATACTCCTGGGCATCTTTGATAATTGTATCATCTTTTTCGCTAGTTCTGATTGTATAATTTCCCATTGTACGACCCTTTTGCTGTCAATTTCACTATTACCGGTTACGCAGCTGGAGAATAATTGCTATCAATCATGTGCATCAAGGCCGCACCGGTGATAAATAAATGCTGGCACATTTGGAATAGGGGGGCATCCCCCCCTATAACCTCAGAGCAAGTCTGCTCCAAGATTTTTTACCCACCATAAAACCTCTTCCAGCTCCCATCCTGTGAGTTGAGGCGTTTTAACTGGTTGCTGCTGCTGGATACCCTTTACAATTGAATTTGCTAACGATATGATCTGATTGGTTGACATAAAATTTACCTGTAAGTGATTTTTTGTCATGAGCGTTAGACTGTTCCCGCAGCCTAACGCTTTTCTTTTATATCTATTAAATTACGAATGGTTTAATTTGTTTCTCCAGTTCTTCCAAGAAGGATGGCTCAAAATCCCATGCACGCCATATTAAACGGCCTGTAGCTGCATCACGGATTTCAACCTGCTTATCATCATATTTACTGACCTTTGCGATCTTAATTGTCACAGTTTCGGAAAACTTATAATTACGAATTACGCTTTCAACGTTCACTGCCATATTAATCTCCTGGCCGACCGGCCTTTATCGGAAAGCAACGCGCTTTCCATGTAATACATATTACAGATTTTAGTGTTATTTTGCAATGCTTTTGAAGCAAAAGAGGCGACAAATACACGTCTATTTTGCACTGCCGGTGAGTGTCGCCGGGGACGCGGCGCAGCCGCCTGAATAGCTCAATATGACACAGCACAACCCCCCTCCCTGCAAAGCCCAACTACCACCGGCCTTAACGCCACGAATCCGCCTGGATTAAGCCAGTCCCGGTGAGCGGTCAGGATGGCGCTTGCGACATGCTGAGCGTGATTTCCGGGTGCGTGGGGCGGCGACGTGTCGCCGTTCCCGCATGGCTGCTACCTCGATCATGTAGCGGCTCACAACACAACAGAGACTGCCAGCATTTCGTCAGTTGCAGCTGCGACCGGCGGCGCTTTTTTGCTGGCGTTTTGGTTGACCCGGGCGCGATGGCCAGACTTTTTTTGACGGCAAAAAAGAGGGGGGATTGGATGTTCGCTATCTGACCCTAGCGATCAGCCCGAAACCGCGCCTTTGCGGGTTCGGCGGAGATTACCCGGTTACGCAGTAAGCGGGTTAGCGGAGTAGGGCAGACGACCCGGCAACGCCGGGGAGCCGAAGGGAGCGCAAGAGTGATAAAGAGAGGCTGGTTATTTATTTGCCAGGCGTTTTTTAAGGTCAGCGTTTTCTGCCAGAAGTTCGTCCAGCTTTGCCTTTAAAACTGCCGCTTCGTCAGGTAAGGCATTGCCAATCACCTGATCTAATTCAGCTTGCCACTCTTCAGAAAACTCACGAACGCATCCAGCTAAAGTCGCCAGTAAAGAATTAGCTTCAGTTGGTAGCACAAGACGGCCTGATAGATAGACAGCTAGGTTAGTTGCCGCTGCGCTCGCTTTCTGTAATGGTGTAACACCGTCAGTTGGGCGGCGAACAATCACATAGTCAGGATGCTGGTTGATTAGCAACTGGAAATAGTGCTGCTCGGCCACAGAAAGCCGGTTAATGCCCTGTTCTTTTTTCGCCCAAGCGCTCAACGTAATACCAAAATATTCTGCAATTCCTTGTTGCGTCAGCCCCATATGCACACGAACGGCCTCAGCAAGTGACCCAGCGACAGCGGGTTTTGCTTCGGTTACTTCGTCTACTGGATTTACCGGCGTGATCACGATACGCCCATTTTCCATGTCAATATTTACGGGATCATCAACATTCAATGAGAGAGCTTTCAGAATGGGTGAAGGAATTCTGACCGTTACGCTATTACCGGATTTTTTAATTGCTATTTGCTTCACGCGTGATGTCTCCCTTCAAAAAATCTACGAATTTTTGCACTAGCTCTGGTTGCGGAAACTCAGCTGGAATTATCACAGAGTTATGTTCGACGTAAAATTCTTCTTCCAATGTCTTAAAGCGATTTTCCTTCGCGCCCGCAGCCCTTTCAGCTTTTGAGGGATTGGTACGATCAAGGGTAGTGAACAGAAAACGGTACTGCTCACCGTCGCTATAGACGTCAAGCGACTTTCTCACGCGCCCTTTACCTCGGGTATAGAATATTTTTTCCATTTTACACTCCTGCACAGAGCCAACAGAACAGCTGGAGGGGGGTCGATGCCCCCGGAGGCTGTCAGCGCTGTAAACTAATTTTCGGATGATTGCACTAAAAAGCGCCCTTATGGGCGCTGTATAGCGGCTTATTTTTTCGTTTTATCAATTTTCTCGATAGCGTCGGAAACCGCGCCCTGATAGCCTCTGTGCGAATATTCGCGGCCAACATATAACAGAGCACCACGCTTATATGCCTCTACAGTAACTTCTTCCGGAAAATCATCGCCATCTTCTTTGCGCAAGATCTCTATGGCTTCAGCGATAAGCGAATCACTTCTTTTTCGTGATGTGCTGATATAGTCCACGCCGCCAAAGGCATCATTAAACGGGTTGTTATGATAGTTATAACAATCTGTCATTCCATCAAAACTGCCGTGTTTAAAACGAGAAATCACGGCATTAACCTTATCTTCCGGAGCGGCATCTTCCCACGACACATAGACGCTTCCGTAGTGAGGCATACGGACAGAGAATTTTACGCCAGGGAAATGCTTTTTAAGCAGGATACGAATGTTTTTAACAGCTGTTTTTGCCGAACCGCAGGTATTGTTCACTTTCACCAGTAAGGCATTATCCGGATCTGCGTTGATACGTTCTTTGGCAGTATCACGCGCGGCTTGCTGTTCGCGTTCTTCAGCCTCACGCTGGTTGATTGCCCCCTGAACCTCACGACGGCGATCACGAAGTTCATCAAGAGAGAGTTGGCGGGAAGACAAGCCATAATAGCCCAGGGACGTAGCCAGCAGATTTGTACGCGTCAGGGAATTTAGCCCTAAAATGGTGTATGAAAGTGTGCCATCTTCCAGATTAACCGCGCTTACTACATACTCAGAACCTGCGGAAGTAATACACTGCCCTATTGATAATGTCTTCATATTTTGCTCCTGTCCGACCGGCCTTTATTGGGAAAGCAACGCGCTTTCCATGTAATACATATTACAGATTTTAGTGATTAAATGCAATGCATTAATAAATTTAATCGTAAAAAAACCCGGTAAACCGGGTTATTTTTTTATCCATCAGCCGTATGTCGTAAATCGCATTTTCTTTTTCGTATCCTTATCATATTTATACGCGTTCTCGCAGCAATCAACCTGAATACAGGGTTCAGAAGCATGATCTTTAACTTGCCTCTTATAAATATCATTTCCTATGAATGCATCAAAAATGGGGATCAAATAACTGTTAGCGTTAATGTATATAACTTCACTATCAATAGGACGGATACAGACTGTTTTTTTGCCATGAGTGCTAATCACCTGGTAAAACCCGACATTCGTTTGCTCATAACCCCACGAGGAAGCAAAAACATCACCAACTGAAACAGTGCCATTACGAAACTCTAATTTTTTCATTTTAATTTCCTGGCCGACCGGCCTTTATCGGGAGACACCTGGCCTCCCTTGCAAATACGATTACAGTTTTACTCCATCCTGTCAGGATGGTTAGCCGCTGATTTCAGGCTTTCGCATTTCTTCAGCCAGCATTTTTGCAACTTTCGTGAAGTTAAAAAGAAGGTTGCCGTCAGCAGCTGCGATAACCTGTTCAGCAGTTACCCACACGCCATGATCGCGGTTAGCAATTTTGATTGTATGGGCTACGCGTTCTTTAAATCGTGCTGCGGCAATCTGTCCAGCCATAGCCTCAGATAGTAATTCACAATAGGCTAAAAAATCGGCTTTACGGCTATACGCTAAGCATTTTTCAAAAGCGGCCACCACTTCAAAACGATTAATATCTTCCCATTGGGATTCATAACCCGCTAATACTTTTGAACGTTCCTCAATTTGACTCTTTGCTTTCTTCAATGTATTGAGAGTGCAATCAGTATGCGCAGAATCGGCAATGTATTTTATTTTTTCAGCTGTCTTAACGTTCATTTATATTCTCCTGGCCGACCGGCCTTTATCGGAAAGCAACGCGCTTTCCATGTAATACATATTACAGATTTTAGTGTTATTTTGCAATGCTTTTGAAGCAAAAGAGGCGACAAATACACGTCTATTTTGCACTGCCGGTGAGTGTCGCCGGGGACGCGGCGCAGCCGCCTGAATAGCTCAATATGACACAGCACAACCCCCCTCCCTGCAAAGCCCAACTACCACCGGCCTTAACGCCACGAATCCGCCTGGATTAAGCCAGTCCCGGTGAGCGGTCAGGATGGCGCTTGCGACATGCTGAGCGTGATTTCCGGGTGCGTGGGGCGGCGACGTGTCGCCGTTCCCGCATGGCTGCTACCTCGATCATGTAGCGGCTCACAACACAACAGAGACTGCCAGCATTTCGTCAGTTGCAGCTGCGACCGGCGGCGCTTTTTTGCTGGCGTTTTGGTTGACCCGGGCGCGATGGCCAGACTTTTTTTGACGGCAAAAAAGAGGGGGGATTGGATGTTCGCTATCTGACCCTAGCGATCAGCCCGAAACCGCGCCTTTGCGGGTTCGGCGGAGATTACCCGGTTACGCAGTAAGCGGGTTAGCGGAGTAGTGTCAACAACGGGTAAAAAGTGATCCACTTACCGTCACCACCAACGGTCTA
>CALYPF010000187.1 GCA_945271245.1 uncultured Enterobacteriaceae bacterium
GTCATAAACTCATGTCGGTGCTCGCGCGCTCTGGCGAAAGCCATATTTAAACTGATTTCCAGTTCCTGGTTGAGCATAGGCACCCCCTCAATTATCTGCCTGAATCAGGCTAATTCCAGCGTACACAGCAACGGATGCTCGTGTTCCTTTGCATAGCGATTAACCATCGCTACTTTTGTTTCAGCAACTTCGGCGGTAAAAACGCCGCAGGTCGCTTTTCCCTGGTAATGCACGGTAAGCATCAACTGCGTTGCACGCTCTACATCATAAGAAAAGAACTTTTGCAGCACGTCAATAACAAATTCCATCGGCGTGTAGTCATCATTCATTAATATAACTTTATACATAGATGGCGGTTTTAGCGCGTCACGCACCTTATCTGCCGCCAACTGGTCATCATCGAGCCAGTCGTTTGTCTTACCCATTGCCTGTTTTCATCGTTAGTGAATACTCTGACGGAACGCTTTCCGCCTCCGGAATACTGCTATTTTGCACTGCCAGCGCGGATCCAATATCTCTTTAAACCCTGGTTTTGACAGCGCTCAGATTATTTTCAATAGCGTTAACTGCTTCAAATTTTGATTCATTTCAAGCCCGCCGTCAGCGGCGGGGTCTTGACGCTATGGCGAATTTATCTACATTGTACAAACGTGAGTTGGCGAGATTTTAAGCACTCCTCGCTTTCTCATCGGTTCATTCCATCTTACTCAAATTAAGCGATGAAGGATGACGAAGCATGGAAACGGGTACTGTAAAATGGTTCAATAACGCCAAAGGCTTTGGTTTCATCTGCCCTGAAGGCGGCGGCGAAGATATTTTCGCGCATTATTCCACAATCCAGATGGACGGATACCGAACGCTTAAAGCCGGCCAGGCCGTTAAATTCGATGTGCATCAAGGCCCGAAAGGCAACCATGCCAGCGTAATCGTGCCCGTCAGCGCAGAGGCTGCGGCTTAGCGACATCCTGTAATTGTGTACACCCCCCAGTAAAATGCCAGCCCGCAGGCCGGCATTTTTATTACTGATTCTGCACGCGCCTCAATCAGCCGTTTAAACGCTGCCTAAGCGCATTCAGCGAGAAAATCCTCCCAACAGCAAAACTTCTTGTTTAACGCGGCTATTTCCAGAACGAAACCCCGGCCGCCTCGTTACCAGGGCGAAACTTTACTTCAGCCCGGGTAAGCTCAGCGCTATCGGCGCACTTTACGTTTCCGATACACAAAGCCTGGCCAACTCCCTTTGGGCGGAAACGCATTCTGCTCGTGCGTTACTCACGAGCCAGTGCATCGATAGGGTTCATCTTCGCTGCACGTCGTGCGGGCAGCCAACCAAACAGCACCCCGGTCAGCGTTGAGCACAAAAACGCCATTAACAACGCCATTGGGGAAAATCCTATCTCCCAGCCGGGTAAAAAAAGCCGCAGAGTGAAGGCAATCGTCAGCGTTAACATCATACCAATCGCGCCCCCAACGAGGCAGACCAAAACTGCCTCAATGAGAAACTGCTGAAGTACATCGCTGGCTCTGGCACCAACGGCCATACGGATCCCAATTTCACGCGTACGCTCTGCAACGGAGACCAGCATAATGTTCATGACCCCAATCCCTCCTACCAGCAGAGAAATAACGGCCACCAGCGTTAAAAAGAGCTGTAGTGTACCTGTGGTCTTTTCCGCCGTTTTCAAGAGCTCGTCCATGTTATAAGTAAAAAAGTCGCGCCTGCCGTGCCGCAATTCAAGAAGCTGCGTGAGCCGCTGTTCCGCCAGGGCGCTGTCAAAACCGTCATTAACGCGCACGGTTATGGTATCCAGCCAGCTCTGGCCGCTGATCCTGCCGGTGATGGTACTCCACGGCATCCAGACACTCAGCGTTTTGCTGCTGCCAAACATGGAGGATTTATCTTTAGCGACGCCGATAATCGTGGCCGGCGTATTGCCCACCAGCAGCACCTCACCCACCACCTGCGCTTTATCCGGAAACAGCTGGCGTCGGGTATTTTTATCAATAACCACTACCTGCGCGCGGCTGTCTATCTGGGTTTGATTAAATCCACCGCCTTCACTAAACGCCATTCCGTACACGCTAAAATATTGCCCATTCACCCCCGTAACGCTTGCCGCTGCGTCCCGGTTACCATAGCGCACGCGCAGGCTCTTCGAGATACGCGGGCTGGCGGAGTGCACCCACGGCTGATGCTCAATTGCCGTCATATCATCAAATTTCAGCGCCTGCCGGTATTGCGGTTCGTCATCGCCGAAATCTTTACCGGGATAAATATCGATAGTGTTTGTTCCTATCGCCCGAATATCCGACAGCACTTGCTCCTGCGCCGCTTCCCCCACAATCACAATGGAAGAAACCGATGCAATCCCAATAATAATGCCGAGCATCGTGAGCAATGTGCGCATTTTATTGGCCATCATTGCCAGCCCGGCCATGGTTAACGCCTCGCGAAAAGCGCCCAGTTTTTGCCGCCATGAACCAACGCGTTTTTCAGAAGGCCGCGTAAACGACTGTGCGGCCGGGTGCGATACCGGCGGAGGATTGCTAATTATCTCGCCATCGCGAATTTCAATGATCCGTTCAGCCTGTGCGGCAACGCTTGCATCATGCGTGACGATAATTACCGTATGTCCCGCAGCGCATAGCTGGCGCAGCGTCGCCATCACTTCCTCGCCGGAATGGCTATCCAGCGCGCCGGTGGGTTCATCGGCAAGAATCACCTGGCCGCCGTTCATCAGCGCACGCGCAATACTTACGCGCTGCTGTTGCCCGCCGGAAAGCTGCCCGGGACGATAGGTTAATCGCCCTTCAAGCCCTAGCCGCGACAGCAATTCACGCGCTCGCGCCTGCCGCCTTGCCAGCGGAATACCGGCATAGACTGCGGGCACCTCAACGTTCTGAGTGGCGCTGAGATGGGATAACAGATGATAGCGCTGAAAAATAAAGCCGAAATGCTCACGGCGCAGCTGTGCCAGCTTATCGCTGTTTAGCTGAGAGACATCTACCCCTGCGACGCGATAGCGCCCGGCGCTGGGTTTATCAAGGCAGCCAATAATGTTCATTAACGTTGATTTACCGGAGCCAGAGGCGCCAATAATCGCCACCATCTCACCGGCCTCAATCTGCAAACCGATCCCTTTAAGCACTTCGACCTGCTCATCGCCGGAGGGATAGCTGCGCCGGATATTTTCCAGCTCAAGCAGAGCGGCCATTAAGATGCACTCTCCGAGTCAGTCCCTGTCACTACTTCATCTCCTTCGTTCAAACCTTTGGCAACTTCTGCGTGCGTATCATTGCGCTGTCCCAGCACTATTTCCCGCTCGCGGGTCTCTCCGTTACGCAAGACTTTCACTTTATAACGGTTATCGCCAATGGGTTCACCCAGCGCACTCAGCGGGATCATCAGGACATTTTTCTTTCCGGAAAGCTGGATATGTACCTGCGCCGTCATTTCCAGCCGCAGGACGCCCTGCGTATTCGGCACTTCAAAGCGGGCGTTATAGAAAATCGCGTCATTGACTTTTTCCGGCGTAGGCAAAATATCCTTCAGCTTGCCCTCATAGCGCGTTAGCGGATCGCCCAGCACGGTAAACCAGGCCTTTTGACCCGGCTTAAGATGTATCACATCGGCTTCGGATACCTGAGCTTTAACCAGCATCGTACTGAGATCCGCCAAAGTGAGGATGTTTGGCGCCTGCTGGGCGGCGATTACCGTTTGCCCTTGCTGCGTGGTGATTTGCGTTACTTCACCGGCCATCGGTGCCACGATGCGGGTATATTCAAGGTTGGTTTTAGCGGTATCCAGCGTTGCCTGATTGCGCTGGATTTGAGCGTCGATGGTACCAAGCTGAGCGCGCTTCACGGCCAGCTCCGTGCGCGCGGTATCTAAATCCTGACGCGATACCGCCTGCGTGTTGGCCAGCGCCTGCTGACGCCCAAGCGTAATTTGCGCGAGCTTTGCCTGCGCCAGCGCCTGCTGACGCTGCGCCCGCAGCTCTTTAAGCGTCGCTTCCTGCTCTTTTATCTGATTCTCAGCCTGTTCAGGATCAATGACGCCTAAAAGTTGATCTTTTGTCACGCGATCGCCGATTTTTACTAACAGGGTTTTTAACTGACCGCTAACCTGCGCCCCCACATCTACTTTACTCAGCGCGTCCAGTTTCCCGGTCGCCAGTACGTTTTGCTCAAGATCGCCATGGCGAACAATAAGCGTTTGGTAACGCGGAGCTGGCGCACTCAAAACGCGCCACACAATAATGCCGAACACAATCACAATCGCCAGCAATAGCCAGTAACGCTTTTTAATCTTTCCCTTCATATCTTCTTTCCTGACTATTTATCTAAATCGTTTTTCAACAAGGTATAGAGTCTGCGCCGGGTAATCACCTCGTTGCAGCATGGTTGAAGTCGCCGATGTATTAATCGATATACGCTTAATTAATTCTGAGTCCATGCGATGCCCTATTCCATTCTTTCTCCATTACAGAACTGTGTACCGAACAGCGGCTGGTCCCTTTTTCAGGCGCTAAGCTCTGGGCTCTATCAACCGGGGCCAACCTGGCACAAAGCGGCCTGGCGCCGCAAGTTTATGCTACGCACACTGGCGATGCCACTGCCGACATTCCGATTGCTGCAGCGGCTGACGCGTTTACCTCATTATGATGCATTGCTTCACGCCCAGCCCTGCTTACCCTGCCGCCTGCATCGCCCGTGGCTGGCGCATCGCTTTTCGCGGCGCAGCGCCGCAGCTGCTATCCTGCAACATTATACGCTACTGCATCAGCAACTTTCCGCAGCGGCAATGCTGGGCTATCTTTCAGCATCCGGCTGGACCTTGGCATTTATTGATGGAAAAAATGACGCCCGGTATCAGCTAACGCTGCGGGCAGACTGCGATCTGGATAAAGAAGGCGAAGCCACTTTGACGCTTTATAACGCACAAAAAATCGCTCTTGGTCAACTTACCTTTACATTATTTGATTTTGACGGCGCAAGGACGCTGTTTATTGGCGGATTGCAGGGCGCAAAGGCGCGCATTTCTCATCAGGTGATTCAGGATGCCACCAAGGCCTGCCACGGTTTATTTCCTAAGCGAATATTGCTTGAGGCCGCGCGCCAGGTCGCGCAGCAACTGGGAGCATCTCGCATACTGGCCGTAGGCAACCGAACCCATATCTATCGTAGCTGGCGCTATCGTCTGAGTAAAAAAGATAAATTCCACGCCGATTACGATGCTTTTTGGCTAGAGTCAGGCGCCAAACTGCGGCACGACGACTATTTTGAATTACTTTGCCACTCACCGAGGCGGCCTCTGGAGGCCATTCCCAGTAAAAAACGCGCCGAATATCGGCGCCGCTATGCCCTACTGGATGCGCTATCAGTCCAGCTTGATCGGGAATTCAGAGCACATTAATCGGCGCGTTCCCGTGCCAGTTTCGTCACTCGTAAAAACATGTGCCGCAACTGTGCGGGAATCGCCTCTACGCCGCGTCGACCGGCTTCCATCGCTACCTCCAGCGCCAGGTCAGGCTTTGAAGTACGGTGAATAGCTTTCACGATAACGCGCCGCATAGTGATTTTAGCGTTTTGCGGAATTTGCGCCACGCGGTGATACACATCGGCAAAGCCCTGCCGGTACATGAAATGTTCCATATCCCGCGCCGGAAGCTGCGTCAATCGGGCGTGCTCGCTCTGCGTGCCCGCCAGGCTGCGCGCCGTGGCCGCATATTTTTTCCCCGCCTCGTCGCCATCGGTCAATACATGCCATTCAATCCCCATTCGTTGAGCAAACTTCACTAACGGACGCAGCCCGCACTGCGCAAACTCAATGACTTTGACGCCCTCGGCGTCAAAATGGTAGCCGCACTGACGCGCCAGTTCATTAATCACCCAGACTTCCGTTTCTCCTTCCACCAGCAGCCAGCAGCGCGCAAATAAAGAGGTCGGGCGGTTAAAGCGGATGTGAAAAGAGATGCGTCGGCTATCTTCCGCACTCATGCCCTGCGGCCCAAGGCGCCACGCTGTTACCCGATCGGGGCCACGTACCAGCCGACACACGCCTCCAACCGGCGTTAATGAAAGCAGTTCACCAGAATTGGTAGTAGTTATTTTTTGTAGAGGAAGCTGATTCAATAAATGCCAGGCAACCGACAGCATGATCGGATGTAAACGCGTTTGTTACCAACGGTGCAAAACTGATCCACCCCAGCGGTTGAAAACTGATCCAG
>CALYPF010000188.1 GCA_945271245.1 uncultured Enterobacteriaceae bacterium
CAGAATCCAGAATCCAGAATCCAGAATCCAGAATCCAGAATCCAGAATCCAGAAAAAGGTACCGTACTATTACAGACATAATAAAGGGCGCATTCGCTGCGCCCTTTATAAATTACCCGGCTTGATTCACTATCCGCCGGCGCGGTTATCCACACCATGCGTGGATAATCCACCGCATTGATTACGCCAGCAACTGCGCATGCATCTCCTGTACCGAGATCACTTGCTCAGTGGCATCCGCGCTTAGCGCCATCGCTGTTGCAAACCCGCCGTTAAGCGTGGTGTCGTAATGGACCTTGTATTGCAGCGCACTGCGGCGAATTAACTTCGAATCTTCAATAGCCTGACGTCCGGCGGTGGTGTTGATGATATACGTATATTCGCCGTTTTTAATACGGTCCTGAATATGCGGGCGTCCTTCATGCACTTTGTTGACCAGCCGCGGGTTAATTCCGGCCTCGCCCAGCGCAATAGCGGTGCCGTGCGTGGCATCCAGCTCAAAACCCTGTTTAAGCAGGCGCGCTGCCAGGTCGACGACGCGGGCTTTATCTTCTTCCTTCACCGAAAGCAGCGCGCGCCCGGTTTTTTGCATTGTGGAGTGACTCCCTAGCTGCGCCTTAGCAAACGCTTCGGCAAAAGTACGCCCCACGCCCATAACTTCACCCGTAGAGCGCATTTCCGGCCCCAGCAGCGGATCGACTCCCGGGAATTTGTTAAACGGCAGCACCACTTCTTTTACGGAATAGTAAGGCGGGATGACTTCGCGCACCTGCCCTTGTTGCACAAGCGTTTTACCCGCCATCACCCGCGCGGCAACTTTGGCCAGCGGCACGCCGGTCGCTTTAGAGACAAACGGTACGGTGCGCGCGGCGCGGGGATTCACCTCAATCAGATAAACTTCGCAGTCTTTCACGGCAAATTGCACATTCATCAAACCGCGCACTTGCAACTCTAACGCCAGTTTTTGCACCTGGCGGCGCATTTCATTCTGAATATCCTGATTTAAGGTATAGGCAGGCAGTGAACAGGCGGAATCGCCGGAGTGCACCCCCGCCTGCTCAATATGTTCCATGATACCGCCGATGAGTACCGTTTCTCCGTCGCATACGGCGTCAACGTCGACTTCAACCGCATCATCTAAAAAACGGTCCAGCAGCACCGGAGCGTCGTTAGAGACGCTGACCGCCGTCTGGAAATAGCGCCGTAGGTCCGCTTCATCATAAACGATTTCCATCGCCCGCCCGCCCAGCACATAAGAGGGGCGCACCACCAGCGGATAACCGATTTCCTGCGCTTTATCCACCGCCTGCTCAAGGGCTGTCACGGTCGCATTTGCAGGCTGTTTCAGTTTCAGGCGATCGACCGCCAATTGAAAACGCTCGCGATCTTCCGCACGGTCAATGGCATCCGGGCTGGTGCCGATAACCGGAACCCCGGCGGCTTCCAGCGCGCGCGCCAGTTTCAGCGGCGTTTGGCCACCGTATTGCACAATAACCCCCGTCGGCTGCTCAATGCGCACAATTTCAAGCACATCTTCCAGGGTGACTGGCTCAAAGTAGAGCCTGTCGGAGGTATCATAATCGGTAGAAACCGTCTCTGGGTTGCAGTTCACCATAATGGTTTCGTAGCCGTCTTCACGCAGCGCCAGCGACGCGTGTACGCAGCAGTAATCAAACTCGATGCCCTGCCCGATACGGTTTGGACCGCCGCCGAGTACTATAATCTTTTCCCGGTCGTGGTTCGGGTTCGCCTCGCACTCATCCTCATAGGTGGAGTACATATAGGCAGTATCGGTAGCAAATTCAGCGGCGCAGGTATCCACGCGTTTATATACCGGATGCAGGGCGTATTGCTCGCGCAGCCGCCGCACTTCACCTTCGCGTACGCCGGCGAGTTTCGCCAGGCGCGCGTCGGCAAATCCTTTGCGCTTAAGCTGGCGCAGAAACTCGCAATCCAGCCCGGTAATACCCACTTCCGCGACACGCTCTTCGAGCCTGACCAGTTCCTCAATTTGCACCAGGAACCAGCGGTCAATATTGGTCAGATTGAAGATGCCATCGACGGAAAGCCCGGCGCGAAAGGCATCAGCCACGTACCAAATGCGCTCAGCGCCCGCGTCTTTCAACTCACGACGGATTTTAGTCAGCGCCTCCGGGTCATCCAGGCTAACTTTCGGGTCGAACCCCGTGGCGCCGACTTCTAGCCCACGCAGCGCCTTTTGCATCGACTCCTGCAGCGTGCGTCCAATCGCCATGACTTCCCCAACGGATTTCATCTGCGTAGTTAGCCGATCGTTCGCACCGGCGAATTTTTCAAAGTTAAAGCGGGGGATTTTAGTGACTACATAGTCGATGGAAGGCTCAAATGACGCCGGCGTTCGCCCGCCGGTAATATCGTTCATCAACTCATCCAGCGTATAGCCGACCGCCAGCCTGGCGGCGATTTTGGCGATAGGGAAACCGGTGGCTTTCGACGCCAGCGCCGAAGAGCGAGAAACGCGCGGGTTCATTTCGATAACGATCAGCCGCCCGTTTTTCGGGTTTACGGCAAACTGTACGTTAGAGCCACCGGTTTCCACGCCGATTTCGCGCAATACCGCCATCGAGGCGTTACGCATGATTTGGTATTCTTTGTCCGTCAGCGTCTGCGCCGGTGCGACGGTAATGGAATCACCGGTGTGGATACCCATCGCATCAAAATTTTCGATGGCGCACACAATGATGCAGTTATCATTTTTGTCGCGCACCACCTCCATTTCGTACTCTTTCCAGCCAATAAGAGATTCATCGATCAGCAACTCATTGGTAGGCGACAGATCCAACCCGCGCTCGCAAATTTCTTCAAATTCTTCACGGTTATAGGCGATACCGCCGCCCGTGCCGCCCATAGTGAACGACGGGCGGATAATGCACGGAAACCCTACGCTCTGAGCCACTTCCAGCGCTTCTTCCATAGTATGCGCAATGCCGGAACGCGCCGTTTCCAGGCCAATCTTTTTCATTGCTACGTCAAAACGACGGCGATCCTCGGCTTTGTCTATCGCATCCGCCGTCGCGCCAATCATGGTAACGCCAAACTCGGCCAGGATGCCTCTGCGCTCTAGCTCTAGCGCACAGTTGAGCGCAGTCTGCCCTCCCATCGTTGGTAAAACCGCATCCGGGCGCTCTTTTTCAATGATGTTGCGCACCACTTGCCAGTGGATCGGCTCGATATAAGTCGCATCCGCCATTTCCGGGTCAGTCATGATGGTCGCCGGGTTAGAATTGACAAGTATGACGCGGTAGCCCTCTTCGCGCAGCGCCTTACACGCCTGCGCGCCGGAGTAGTCAAATTCACAGGCCTGGCCGATAACAATCGGGCCAGCGCCGAGGATCAAAATACTTTTTATATCAGTACGTTTTGGCATGGATCTCTCTTCTCCGGAGAACCTGTCTGTACCAACTGCAGGCAAAATGCAGGCGAAAGGCGCGTAGTCAATAACGGCTAAAATCGTACGTTCGACGCGCGGCCTCGCTCAGCAATTAACCACAGTGAAACATAAGCAGGCCCTGATTATTTAGCGGTCTTACGGTATTGCTCAATGAGTTTGATAAAATATGCGAACAGCGGCGCAGCATCGTGCGGGCCAGGGCTGGCTTCCGGATGCCCCTGAAAACTAAAGGCCGGTTTATCCGTGCGATGAATACCCTGCAGCGTACCGTCAAATAAGGAAACGTGGGTTACACGCAGGCTGGGCGGCAGTGAGGCTGCGTCTACGGCAAACCCGTGATTCTGAGCGGTGATCATGACCTGATTATTTTCAAGGTTTTTAACCGGGTGATTACCGCCGTGATGACCAAATTTCATTTTGACGGTTTTAGCACCGCTGGCGAGCGCCAGCAGTTGATGCCCCAGGCAGATGCCAAAAATAGGGATGGACGTTTCCAGAAAGCGGCGGATCGCCGCTACCGCATACTCACATGGCTCAGGATCGCCGGGGCCATTAGAGAGGAAAATGCCATCCGGCGCCATAGCTAACACCTCTTCCGCCGGCGTTTGTGCGGGTACCACCGTTAACCGGCAACCCCGGTCCACCAGCATGCGCAGAATATTTCGCTTAGCGCCGAAGTCGTAAGCCACCACGTGGTATGGCAAATCCTGTTCCGATGCGGCTTCCGGCAAACCGCCCTGCAGCGTCCAGCTTCCCTGGGTCCAGGTATACGCCTCACGAGTGGTGACTTCTTTAGCGAGATCCATATCTTTCAGCCCGGGGAAGGCCTGCGCTTTTTCCAGCGCCAGGGTAGCATCCAGATTATCGCCTGCCAGAATGCAGCCGCTTAAAGCGCCCTTTTCACGCAGTAAACGCGTGAGCTTACGGGTATCAATGTCCGAAATGGCGACAATATTATGGCGTTTTAAATATTCGCTCAGCGTTTCCTGGCTACGATAGTTGCTGGCGATTATCGGTAAATCTCGAATAATCAGCCCCTGAGCATGAACGGCGCCCGACTCTTCATCTGAACTATTAGTACCTACATTGCCGATGTGTGGATAGGTAAGTGTGACAAGCTGACGTGAATAAGAGGGATCAGTGAGAATTTCTTGATATCCGGTCATGGAAGTATTGAAAACGACTTCGCCGATGGCCGCTCCCGCTGCGCCAATTGACCGACCGTGAAATTGAGTTCCGTCCTCCAGAACCAATAGCGCTGACTTAATCAAACTGCCCTCCAGAGAATAAACAATCAGTTTATTTGCATACTAATTCATACATTATGGATGAATCAACGCATAACCGCCAGGCTGGCGAATTTTTGACAAACGGCGGCATTCTAGAGACAAGTCTGGGTAAAGTCCAGATAATCGCGAAGATAATTGCAACTTTTAGATATCAGAACGGGTTTTTATTTTAAACCCCATAAAATCTATAATAACAAGAGGGGAAAAAGCCATTATTAGGCGAGAAAATTTAAAAAACCAGAGTAACATGATTTTAAAAGTGGACCAAATGGTCAAAATTATCTTTATGGATGTATATCTCACTAAAAAATATATTTTTCATCAATCTAGATAACGCATCTTAAGAAAGCCAACAAAAATAAAAAATGGGTGATAAAACACCCATAAAACATAACCATATATTTTTTAATAATTATAATTCATGCAGTGAAAGCACATCTTTCATATCATAAAGACCACTTTTTACTGATGATAGCCATTTAGCCGCCCTAACGGCTCCATTTGCAAAGGTCATACGACTCGATGCCTTGTGAGTAATTTCAATGCGTTCGCCTATATCAGCAAACATGGCCGTATGTTCGCCAACGATATCGCCCGCACGCACCGTTGCAAAGCCAATGGTGCCGGGCTTACGTTCGCCGGTATGCCCCTCGCGGGTATAAACCGCGCAGTCGCGTAGATTTTTATCAAGAGCTGCCGCAATCGCCTCTCCCATTGCCAGCGCCGTGCCGGAGGGGGCATCTACTTTATGTCGGTGGTGGGCTTCAATGATCTCAATGTCCGTATAGTGCCCCATAACCTGCGCCGTCTTTTCGAGCAGTTTGAGTAGCACATTCACGCCAACGCTGAAATTTGCGGCAAATACGATGGGAATGTCGGCGGCGGCTTCGCCGATCGTCAGTTTGCCCGCATCATCAAACCCCGTGGTGCCAATTACCATCCCTTTGCCTTGTTCATGGCAAAAAGCCAGATGGTTTAGCGTGCCCTCCGGGCGGGTAAAATCAATCAGGACATCAAATTTTTCGGCTACGGTATCCAGGCTGGCCTCAACGTTCACGCCGGTGTTACCTATACCGGCCAGTTCTCCAGCGTCACATCCCAGTAACGAAGATCCGTCACGTTCCAGCGCAGCGCCCAGCGTTATTCCCTCTGCCTGAGCGACGGCCTGAATTAATTGGCGCCCCATACGGCCGCCAGCGCCAGCGATTGCTACGCGGATCGGTGCATCATGCATATCTTTATTCTCTTCAATTATCATTACGAATCTCGTCTCAGAGTACCCAGGCTGCGATATCATCGCCACCCCCAGGTGTTACCAACGGTGCAAAACTGATCCACCCCAGCGGTTGAAAACTGATCC
>CALYPF010000189.1 GCA_945271245.1 uncultured Enterobacteriaceae bacterium
GGATCAGTTTTCAACCGCTGGGGTGGATCAGTTTTGCACCGTTGGTAACAATATTTGTCACGGTCAAATACGGCACCTGTTCCTGAACTGTATCTGGTATGGATGCCATCGTGTCGCCTGCAGTACAAGTACGGCCAGGAAGTGACGCCATTGTCTGCACTGAAATAATGAACAGAGGGGCTAAATCACACCATCCAAAATCACCTGGGCTTTTCCCTGCGAACACCGCTCGATACGCCCGCGTACACCGTATACTTCTGCCAGACTTTCAGCATTAATAATGGTTTCCGGTTTACCGCTGGCGATCAGTTTTCCCGCTTTCAGCATCAATGCCTGGGCCGCATGCCGCAGCGCAATATTGATATCATGCACCACCACCAGCGTTACCATATTGCGATGCTGCGTCTCGCGCGAAATGACATCCATTACGTGAAACTGATAGTTAAGATCGAGGGCGCTGATCGGTTCATCAAGAAGCAATAATTCAGGTCGACGGATTAGCGACTGCGCAAGCCCCACCAGCTGCTTTTGCCCACCGGAGAGCCTATCAAGATAGCTCATCGCCAAATGAGCGATGCCCAATTCTTCAAGCAAGGCTATAGCCCGCTCAGGAGCCTGCTCCCCATCTGATGCACGTTGAGCAACAATCACCGACTCCAGTACCTGCAAATGCACGCCCTGTGGCAGTGATTGCGGCATAAACACAACTTTTTCAGCCCGGCGGGCGAATGGCAGCGCTAATAAATCGACACCATTTAACCAGGCCTCGCCACTTGCGTGATTAAGGCCAGCCAGCGCGCGCAGAAGCGTCGATTTGCCACAACCATTGGGCCCCAGCAACACTGTAACGTCGCCGCACGGAAGATTAGAAAAAATAAAATTCTCAATAACTTGCCTTTTAGCATAACCGGCATTCAGGTCGTTAATCGTCAGGCCGCTCATGACATATTCCCCCGATGGCGCATGATAATACTTAAAAAGAACGGTACGCCAACCAGTGAGGTGACAATACCTACTGGCAAGATCACTCCGGGAATAATATTCTTCGAGGCAATCGACGCCAGCGACAGCACCAGCCCCCCTATGAGCACGCTTCCCGGCAGATAAAAACGGTGATCTTCTCCTAACAACAGACGCGAAATATGCGGAGCAACAAGCCCGATAAAACCAATTGGCCCGACAAACGCCACCGAGATCGCCGCCAGCAGGCTGATACGCAGTAGCGCTCCCAGACGTAAGCGACGAACATCAATACCAAAACTTAACGCGCGCTCTTCGCCAAGCCGCAGCGCCGTTAACTGCCAGGCGCTTCGTAACGACCATGGAAATATCACCGCCAGCGCAGCGCTTAGCACCGCGAGTTTTTCCCACGATGCGCGGGCTAAACTTCCCATGGTCCAAAACACCAACCCCTGCAGCGTATCTTCATCTGCGACAAACTGCATGATGGAAACCAGCGCATTGAAGGTGAAAACCAGCGCGATACCAAACAGCACCACACCGGAGGTCGGCACGCACGTCCAGCGAGTCAGGCTATCGAGTAACAGCGCAGAAAGCAGTGCAAACAGAAAAGCATTTGCCGGAATAAACCAACTTTCCGGCACGCCAGGAACGCCAATATCCAGCACAATAGCCAGTGCGGCGCCAAAGGCCGCCGCCGCCGACACGCCAAGCGTAAACGGGCTTGCAAGTGAGTTATTTAAGATGGTTTGCATCTCTGCGCCTGCCAGCCCCAATGCCATACCCACTAACAGCGCCAATAATGCGTAAGGCAGACGAATATCCCAGACGATAACCCGTATTCCCGTAGCCGCATCTGCGGGATGCACCAGCGTTTGCATAAGCGAGTGAAGTGATAGCGACGACGGGCCAAGGGTAAAATCAAGTATCAGCGAGGCGATGATAGCGAAAAAAATAAACGCCAGAACCGCCAGACGCTGGCGAAGCACCTGCCGATAGCGATACTCAACCGATAGAGGTTTTTCCACAACAGACATCGTTTTCCTTACCCTATCTCAGCGCGGCGGGTGAAGCACGTCGCTTACCTGCGCCTCGCTTAGCGCCAACCCAAAAAATTGCTGATAAAAATCACGCGTCTCTTTGCGCATATCAACGTCCGTAAAGCGTTCGGGATAGAGCGTTTTCGCCAGCCACAGGAATTGCAGCGCCTCTTCACTGGTCTCGCGACACCACCAGAACATTCCCTTCGGATTAACGTACACGCGATGATGGATCACCGCGTCAACGCCGGCCCACTGGGGAGAACTCAGAATGTCATCGGCATCGCGTTTGTTCATCGCCACAATCACCGCCGGGTTAGCGGTGACAATTTTCTCCAGCGCCACTTCGCCCGAATGATTTTGCTTACCGCTGTCAAACCAGTTTTCGGCAATGTTTTTACCACCTGCGAGATCGATCCAGTCCTGATTAAGCGACGGCCTGCCCGTAGTGGTCAAGGGGGTTCCCATACTGTGATAGAGCAACACGCGCTGCGCTATAGGAAGCCCCTTCAAGTGCCCGGCCACCAGCGCAACATTGCGGTCAAAGTAGCGCTGATAAGCCCGCGCCTTTTGCTGCGCATCCGGCCCAAGCGCTTTCGCCGTCTGCTGCACACGGTGAGTCAGCGCCGACATGGAGTTTGCCTCAAACGCCAGTACCTGCACGCCCGCCTGTTTCAGCAATTCCTGCTGCGGCACCACCGTGCTATGCGGCACAAACAGCATATCGACGCCCAGGGCGATTATCTGCTCCGGGTTGATTTCGTGCCCGCTGTTCACGCTCACCGCCGGTACATTTTCAATGCGCGGCAGACTCTGGCGAAACAGAGGGATTTTTTTGGCGATCATCGACGTACCAACAATGTTATCACCATAGCCGAGCATGGCGATGATGGTATTCTGCGCGGGCCACGGCGAGGCAATACGCACCTCCTTGTGCGTATTTTCTGCGTGCAGGCTGGCAGCCAGAAACATCGCCAGCACGGGGATTAAGCGAGAAAGTTTCATCAGCTATCTTTAGAAATCGAATGTAACGGACGCGCGTACTTCACGGCCGCCGCCAATAAACGCGCTTGGAGATCCATTATCGCCATCGGTACCCGACGGGAAGATAGATGCCCAATAGTGTTTATCAAACACGTTGTTTACCACTACGCGGAAGGTCGTCGGCACATTGCTCACCTTCGTGGTATAGCGCGTACCCAGATCCCAGGTAACATAGCTGCTGGCGTAAGATGTATTGGTATCGTTCGCCGCGCGTTTGCCGGTGTAATGTACGTTAGTGCTATAAACCCACTGCGGCATCGACGGCAAGCTATATTCTGCAAGCAGGTTAGCCTGTACTTTTGGCACCCCGACCACTTGTTTGTTCCGGGTGTTAGAACTTGCAGTATCTTTCAGTTTCGGATCGAGGAAAGTGATGCCGCTGTAAACGCTCAGCCCCTGCCATAGGTTGCCGGAAGCGGTCAGTTCCAGGCCGTTATTGACCTGATTGCCCTGCTCTTTATAGACATTATCCGCGTCGAGATAGGCAAACGGGCGCTCCAGGCGGAATAGCGCCGCCCCCAGATTCAGCCCCGTAACATCCGATTTCACCCCCACTTCATACTGTTTGCTGCGATACGGATCGAGCGTCTGGCCCGCATTTTTCACGCTATCATCCGTGGGCGCGGTACCGCCCTGCTCCAGCGAATCGGCGTAGCTAACATAAGCCATGGTGTTTGGCGTAATTTTATACATCAACGCCGCGTTCGGGCTCAGGCCATCTTCATCTACCTGACCGGTTTCCTTGCCGTGCTTGTCGTAGTTTTTGGCCTGCAACCAACTCTGGCTCAGATAAAACATCGCTGACCACTGCGGCGTAAACGTCACCGTATCGCCGAGCGTAATGCTCTGCTGAGTGTTAACGCCGGAACGATAGCGCGGGCCGCCGGTGCGAATTTTACCGTCGCCCAGTTCTTCCATCCTATCAGGGTTATTCATATTGGTGTTGCCCCAGCTGTAGCTGGAACCCGCTCCCTTCGCACTGTACAGCGACCAGACATAGCCGGTGGTGGAAAGCGAAAGATCGTGGCCGACAGATCCGGTGTCGACATGGCCATTCAGCCCGGCAGTGTTGCTTAGCACACGGAAGCGCCCGGCGGCGGTAGAGTCTTTCATCGAGCGGGAGATATCCCCCTGAGCGTTAAGAATTTTGCTGGAAACGCTGCGCATTGCGCGGTCTGCCTGCTGCCAGCCTACGCCCGCATTCATTGACCAGTCATCGTTGAAATAGTGAACGAGGCGGGTGCTAATAGTATCAGTGGTTAAGTCGTTGCCCGCCGTACTCAGCGCGAGATTTTTGTCTTTTGAGTTGGGTGCGGAAGGTAATTTAACGCCCGGGCCATAGCTGAAGCTGCCCACATACCCTTTTTGAATAAATTCATAGTGACTGGCATCCAGCTGTAATTGTGTACCTGACTGAATGTTCCAGTCGAGCGCCACGGAAACCAGTTTGCGGCGCAGAGTGCTATCATCAACGTTGCCTTCGCCTTCCTGATCCAATAGGTTGACGCGATAACCAAACCGTTTTTCTTCATCAAAATGGCCGCCCAGATCGGCGTGGCCGGTGAACGCACTACGGCCCTGGTAACCGATAGTGACCTTACGCAGCGTCTCTTCAGTTGGGCGTTTAGCCGTAAAGTTAAATTGCCCTGCAGGGCTCGCCGGGCCGTACAGCGCACCGGTCAAACTATTGAGCACATCCATACGTTCCAGCATTTCAACCGGAAACGCGGTAGTAGATACCACATTCAATCCGTCAAGGCGGCTATTAGCAACTACGCTGCCCTGCATACCGCGGCTTTGTGGACGACCAACGTCCATACCACCGCGTGCCTGCATTTGCGTGCTCGGAGAATATTTCATCATCTCACTGACACTTTGCAGCTGCTGATTATTAATCATCTCTTTGGTGACTGTAGTGGAAGAATAAGGCGTATCAACCCAGGATTTAGTCCCCAGCGGGCCAATATCAATATCATTCGTTTTAAACCCCGATCCGGCAGCGTAATCGGCCGTATCGGCAGCACCATTGCCAGTGACAACCATAACATCTTCAGGAGTGGAGCTGGATGCAGCATACGTGTGAAGAGGAGCCAAAGACGCCAACGCAGGCAGAAGCGCAGCGAGAGTTATTTCAGTTTTCATGCATTATTTTTTCGTTATATAAAATTATATATTACGAAAAACGCCAGCGAACATTTATGATCGAGATCACAGTGAAAGGGCGCCGCCAGGCACTGGTAATAATAATCTATTGATTTATTGAATAATTATATATCTGCGCGTCCCTGCTGTGCTCCCTGGCCTTGCTTCTGGTGGGGTCAGTCCAACTATACATCAGGATCGTCTACCGGGGTGGGGTCAGTCCAACCTCAAGATACAAACCAGCACCATCTGCCCGCTTATAGGCTTTCTCTCTGGGTTTAGCAGCATCTACCTGTCTGGCATTGAGCTTCATTTGGAGGCATCTCTTCTGGAGATAACACGACATGCGCCCAACTTACCGCAGATTTCTGTGAACGTGAGTAGACAAACAGAGACAGTAAGGGCCGTAACACCGCGGATTATAAGAACTTAGAGGATGTTTGAGTAGAACTAAGAAGACGTTAAACTAGGTGATATAATAGGAACAATACCTGTATCATATTCATTTGATTAATAATATAAATATCATGTTTCATCTTTGATGATACCCCCAATGGATTTTCTTTCTTCATTATGATTTTGTCTAACCGGAGATTACAAAGCTTCAAGGGCTTTACATGTGTTTTTTTTAGGCATACACTACTTGCATGCCGTGACTAGTGAGAATCTCCGGTCAGTAAACGGCCTCTACAGGCTTTAATGCACTTACAATGCCGCTTCGCTTACTATGTAGTTTATTGAAATCCTTATGGTTTTCAGTTTAAACTCACAATGTAACGAGGCGGTTTTTGTATGTATAACACACCTCAGCACCTCAGCACCTCAGCACCTCAGCACCTCAGCACCTCAGCACCTCA
>CALYPF010000190.1 GCA_945271245.1 uncultured Enterobacteriaceae bacterium
CCGCAGGGTAATTATCCGCAGCATGCGCCTCAGGCACCGGTAGCGCCGCACATGGTGCAGCCGCAGGGTAATTATCCGCAGCATGCGCCTCAGGCACCGGTAGCGCCGCACATGGTGCAGCCGCAGGGTAATTATCCGCAGCATGCGCCTCAGGCACCGGTAGCGCCGCACATGGCGCAGCCGCAGGGCAATTATCCGCAGCAAGCGCCACAGGCACCGGTAGCGCCGCATATGGCGCAGCCGCAGGGCAATTATCCGCAGCAAGCGCCTCAGGCACCGGTAGCGCCGCATATGGCGCAGCCGCAGGGTAATTATCCGCAGCATGCGCCTCAGGCACCGACACAGCAGAGTGCAGCTCAGCAAGAAAGCCTTATTCATCCTTTCCTGATGAGAAACGGCGATCATCGCCCGCTTGCGAAACCGTCAACGCCGTTACCGACCCTTGATTTGCTCACCGCTCCGCCGTCAGAAGTGGAACCCGTTGATACTTTCGCGCTTGAACAAATGGCGCGTCTGGTTGAGGCCCGACTGGCCGATTTTCGCATTAAAGCCGATGTTGTGAATTATTCTCCAGGGCCGGTTATCACGCGTTTTGAATTAAATTTAGCGCCTGGCGTGAAAGCGGCGCGTATTTCTAACCTCTCCCGTGATTTAGCGCGCTCTTTATCAACGGTGGCCGTGCGCGTAGTGGAGGTTATTCCTGGCAAACCCTATGTAGGGCTGGAATTACCGAACAAAAAACGCCAGACGGTGTATCTGCGAGAGGTGCTTGATTGTCAGAAATTCCGCGATAGCGCGTCCCCGCTGACGGTGGTATTAGGAAAAGATATTGCGGGCGATCCTATCGTCGCCGATCTGCAAAAGATGCCGCATTTGCTGGTCGCCGGGACTACCGGCTCAGGTAAATCTGTGGGGGTCAATGCGATGATCCTCAGCATGCTTTATAAAGCGACGCCGGAAGAGGTGCGCTTTATTATGATAGATCCCAAAATGCTGGAGCTATCTGTTTATGAAGGCATTCCTCATCTGTTAACCGAGGTGGTAACGGATATGAAAGACGCGGCAAATGCGCTGCGCTGGAGCGTCAATGAAATGGAGCGTCGTTATAAACTAATGTCGGCGCTTGGTGTACGTAACCTTGCGGGCTACAACGAACGTATTATCCAGGCAGAGCGCATGGGTCGCCCGATTCCCGATCCGTTCTGGAAACCCGGGGATAGCATGGACACCACGCATCCCGTGTTGGAAAAATTGCCCTACATTGTTGTGATGGTGGATGAATTTGCCGACCTGATGATGACAGTCGGCAAAAAAGTGGAAGAGCTTATTGCGCGCCTGGCGCAGAAAGCGCGTGCAGCGGGCATCCATCTGGTCCTTGCTACACAGCGGCCGTCGGTCGACGTGATAACCGGCCTGATTAAAGCCAATATTCCTACGCGAATCGCCTTTACGGTATCGAGCAAAATTGATTCGCGGACTATTCTTGACCAGGGCGGAGCCGAGTCACTGCTAGGCATGGGAGATATGCTTTACTCAGGGCCAAACTCCACGCTTCCAGTCAGGGTTCACGGTGCCTTTGTGCGCGATGAAGAGGTCCATGCCGTTGTACAGGACTGGAAAGCGCGCGGTCGCCCACAATATATCGAAGGCATTACCTCCGATGAAGGCGGTGAAAGCGGCGCGGGGGGAATCGACGGCGATGAAGAACTCGACCAGCTATTTGACCAGGCCGTCGCGTTTGTCGTTGAAAAACGTAAGGCATCCATATCCGGCGTGCAGCGGCAATTCAGAATCGGCTATAACCGCGCTGCGCGTATTGTGGAACAGATGGAGGCGCAGGGGATCGTCAGCCCTCAGGGTCACAACGGTAACCGCGAAGTTCTGGCACCACCGCCGTTTGAATAGCGCATTGTGTATATAATGTATTATTAATTAATGCAGAATCAGTTTTTTCTGCTGTTCGATTTCGCGACATCAGGTCACAGTTACCGATACAGGTCCGAATCAGGGCTGCTACATTGAGGGAACATGATGAAAAAGGTCATTTTTGCCACCGCGCTAGTTTCTACTGTTATAGCTGCCCCGGTTTGGGCCGATGGTGCCAGTGCGCTGAAAAGTCGTCTGGATAAGGTTGCCAGCTTCCATGCCAGCTTCACGCAAAAAGTTACCGATGCCGGTGGTGCAGCAGTGCAGGAGGGGCAAGGGGAACTGTGGGTTAAGCGCCCGGATCTGTTTAACTGGCATATGACACAGCCGGACGAAAGTGTGCTGGTATCCGATGGTAAAACGCTCTGGTTTTACAATCCTTTTGTTGAACAGGTAAGCGCGAGCTGGCTTAAAGAGGCGACCAGTAATACACCGTTTATGCTCATCGCCCGCAATCAAACTAAAGACTGGCAGCAATATGATATCCGCCAGCAGGGCGATAGTTTTGAGCTGACGCCTAAAAAAGAGGGCGGCAATCTCAAACAATTTACTATTGATGTGACTGCCAGCGGCACTATCAGGCAGTTTAGCGCTATCGAACAAGACGGGCAGCGCAGCAACTATCAGCTTACCGCTCAACAGAACGGTGCGGTTGATATGAGTAAGTTTACTTTTACGCCGCCGAAAGGCGTGACGGTGGACGATCAACGCAAATAGAGGTTTGAGTGAGCAACCTGTCGCTCGATTTTTCTGATAATCAATTCCAGCCGCTGGCTGCGCGTATGCGGCCTGCGGATCTCGCCCAATATATTGGGCAGCAGCACCTGCTGGCGCCTGGCAAACCGCTGCCCAAAGCGATTGAGGCCGGGCATTTGCACTCGATGATCCTGTGGGGACCGCCGGGTACTGGCAAAACGACTTTAGCAGAAGTTATCGCGCGTTATGCGGACGCTGAGGTGGAACGCATTTCTGCGGTGACGTCAGGCGTAAAAGAGATTCGTGAAGCCATAGACCGAGCCCGCCAGCGGCGGGATGGCGGGCGTCGCACCGTACTGTTTGTCGATGAAGTGCATCGCTTTAATAAAAGCCAGCAGGACGCTTTCCTGCCCCATATCGAAGATGGCACCATCACCTTTATCGGTGCCACGACAGAAAATCCCTCGTTTGAATTAAATTCGGCTCTGCTTTCCAGAGCGCGTGTTTACCTGCTGAAATCGTTAACCGTTGAAGATATAGAGCAAGTGCTGGCGCAGGCCATGCTGGACCCTGCGCGCGGCTATGGTAATCAGAATATTGTATTGCCGGATGAGACGCGGCTTGCAATCGCTGAGCTGGTGAACGGCGATGCGCGCCGTGCGCTGAATACGCTCGAAATGATGGCGGATATGGCGGAAACAAATGACGCCGGAATGCGCGTATTGACGCCGGCGCTGTTGACGGAAATTGCCGGCGAGCGCAGCGCGCGTTTCGATAATAAAGGCGATCGTTTCTACGATCTTATTTCCGCACTACACAAATCCGTGCGGGGATCTTCACCCGATGCGGCACTTTACTGGTATGCGCGTATCATTACAGCTGGTGGCGATCCGCTGTATGTCGCGCGTCGTTGCCTGGCGATTGCCTCTGAAGATATAGGGAATGCGGATCCTCGCGCCATGCAGGTCGCTATTGCCGCATGGGACTGCTTTACCCGAGTCGGGCCGGCAGAAGGTGAAAGAGCTATCGCCCAGGCTTTGGTATATCTGGCCTGTGCGCCGAAAAGCAATGCTGTCTATGTTGCATTTAAGGCGGCGCTGAATGATGCCCGAACCAAACCGGACTATGATGTGCCCGCACATTTGCGCAATGCGCCGACGAAATTAATGAAAGAAATGGGCTACGGCGATGAATACCGCTACGCGCACGATGAGCCCAATGCGTATGCGGCCGGTGAAGTCTATTTCCCGCCTGAGATGGGGCCAATTCGCTACTATCATCCTTCATCGCGCGGGCTTGAGAGTAAGATTGGTGAAAAGCTCGCCTGGCTTAGCGAACAGGATCAAAATAGCCCCACAAAACGCTACCGATAACCCAGGCGTTGCGGTAAGGTTAGCAGTCTTATCTCTGTAAACCCGCGTTTATGCACGTGTCGGTAAGTATTGGCAGCATAACCAGGGCTCGGGGTTAATGTAAATTTCACGCGGTTGCGCTCAGGCGGCCGCTTTTCTGTTTCAATTCGATAAGCACAGGACAAGCATGCTCGATCCCAATCTGCTGCGTAATGAGCCAGACGCAGTCGCTGAAAAACTGGCACGCCGTGGCTTTACGCTGGATGTAGAAAAATTACGTGCGCTTGAAGAGCGCCGCAAAGTGCTCCAGGTAAAAACAGAAAATCTGCAGGCCGAGCGCAATGCGCGATCGAAATCCATCGGCCAGGCGAAAGCGCGCGGAGAAGATATTGAGCCGCTGCGCCAGCAGGTGAATCAGTTGGGTGAAGAGCTGGATGCGGCGAAAACCGAGCTTGATGCGCTATTGGCCGAAATTCGGGACTATGCATTGACCATTCCGAATATACCGGACGATAGCGTACCGGTTGGCAAAGATGAAAGTGACAACGTTGAGGTTAGCCGTTGGGGCACCCCACGGGCATTTGATTTCGATATCCGCGATCACGTTACGCTGGGTGAAATGCACGGCGGCCTGGATTTTGCCGCTGCGGTTAAATTAACAGGTTCCCGCTTTGTGGTGATGAAAGGGCAAATTGCCCGCCTGCATCGCGCGTTATCGCAGTTTATGCTTGACCTGCATACCGAACAGCACGGCTATAGCGAGGCGTATGTTCCCTATCTTGTTAATCACGAAACGCTTTATGGCACCGGCCAGTTGCCTAAGTTCGCGGGGGATTTATTCCATACGCGTCCGCTGGAAGAAGAAGCCGATAGCAGTAACTATGCTCTGATCCCTACGGCGGAAGTTCCGTTAACTAACCTGGTGCGTGACGAAATACTGGATGAAGAGGCGCTGCCGCTACGCATGACCGCGCATACGCCCTGTTTCCGTTCCGAGGCAGGCAGCTATGGTCGCGATACCCGCGGGCTTATCCGTATGCACCAGTTTGATAAAGTAGAAATGGTGCAGGTAACTAATCCGGACACCTCAATGGCGTCGCTTGAAGAACTGACGGGCCATGCGGAGAAGGTATTACAATTACTTGGCCTGCCATATCGTAAAATTGTGCTGTGCACCGGGGATATGGGCTTTTCAGCCTGTAAGACCTATGACCTTGAAGTATGGCTCCCCGCGCAGGATACCTATCGCGAAATTTCTTCCTGTTCTAACGTCGGCGATTTTCAGGCGCGCCGTATGCAGGCGCGCTGTCGCAGTAAAACAGAGAAAAAACCGCGGCTGGTTCATACATTGAATGGCTCAGGGCTTGCGGTAGGTCGTACTCTGGTAGCCGTTCTGGAAAACTATCAGCAGGCAGACGGCCGAATTGAAGTGCCAGAGGTTTTACGGCCTTACATGAACGGCCTCGAATATATCGGCTAACCGGCATAATGTTATAAAAAGCGCTCTATATAATGGGCGCTTTTTTTATTGCCTGTTAAAAATTACGTCCTATTTATTGGGTATGGTTACCATCGGCCCTTAGCCTGTTTCATTGTTTTATTTGTAATTGATTGGCAAAGGTTTTCTTCCCACTCTATAGAGAGAGCTTAAAGCCGCCTTCTCTTTACGTGAATGCCCTGAAGCGGAGTTCTTGTTGCTTGATTGCTATACGCAGAGAGGCCATTACGCTCATCCTGTGCTGGCAGAGAAATAATGCTGGCACTACAAAGAAAAGCATTTAGCCACGCCAGCACCGTACGCGCCAGCGGCTGGTGTTACCAACGGTGCAAAACTGATCCACCCCAGCGGTTGAAAACTGATCC
>CALYPF010000191.1 GCA_945271245.1 uncultured Enterobacteriaceae bacterium
CTTTCGGCCCGGCCTTCACTTTCGTCTGCGCCGTGTCGATGGAGGCGCATTATAGTGACTGCTGCGTCCCTGACAAGCAAAAACTGAAAAATCTTTACTGTTCGCTCACTTTTCAGACGCAAGGCCTATTTTACCGACAAATCGCTCGTTAATTCTGCAATATCTTCCATGAAATCTGTCACCTGCTGCCAGTCCGTATAAACCACTTCTTTATTAATATTCGTTTCCCCGCCGGTCATTTTCATAATCAGGCGAATCATAAAGCGATCGAGCCAGCGATAGCGTGGGTAACGCAGCGCGCCTGGAAAAACAGCGCATAGATTTGGCCGCCACGGAGAAGAAAGCAAAAACTTACGGGTATAGGAATTGGTTTGCGGCGAGCGTTTTTCAGGCTTACGCGCAACCAAATTCACTGAAAAAAATGCGCTGGGGATCTTATTCAACGCTGCCGCATGTTTATTTACAAACTGCTTAAACGTCGGATGGAAATGGCCATAGCGGATTGATGCACCAATCACTACTTTATCGTATTTTTCCCACGGCACATCCGCAAGGTGATGAAGATTATGTATTGCGGAATCAATGCCTTTTTCCCTAAGCCCGGAAGCGATAAAAGCTGATATCTCGCGCGTCTGGCCATCCCGGCTTGAAAACAGTATCAATATTTTCACTGTAACTCCGCTTATTCGCGCCAAAATGTCGGCGTAAACAATACCAATAATGTGAAGACTTCTAGTCGCCCAAATAGCATATTGGCAATTAATATCCATTTGGCGATAGGGTTCATACTGGCAAAGTTATCCGCAACAACGCCAAGCCCCGGCCCCAGGTTGTTTAGCGTAGCGGCAACGGACGCAAACGCAGAGAAATCGTCCACGCCAGTGGCGATAATCGCCAGCATACTGATGATAAAAACTAGCGCGTAGGCAGAAAAGAAACCCCATACGGCCTCAAGAATACGTTCCGGCAACGCCCGGTTACCCAGCTTAATGCTATAAACCGCGTTTGGATGAACAAGTCGCTTAAGTTCTCGATTACCCTGCTTGAACAACAGTAGGATGCGGATAACTTTCAGCCCACCGCCGGTAGAGCCGGCACAGCCACCAATAAAGGCCGAGCATAGAAGTAGTACGGGGAGAAATAGCGGCCAGCGGGCAATACTGTCTGTGGTAAAACCGGCCGTAGTGGCCATAGAAACGACCTGAAAGAACGCCTGATTCAACGTCTGCCAAACAGAACCATATACGCTATGGAACCAGAGAACCAGCGAGCAGACTACCACCAGCGAAAATTGTACGCCGATAAACATCCGAAATTCGGGATCTCGCCAGTAAATCTTTAAACTGCGCCCGGTCAGCAAAGAAAAGTGCAAACTATAGTTACAGCCAGAAATCAGCAGGAAAATAGCAATAATGGAATTAATTGCCGGGCTATTGAAGTAGCCTACACTAGCGTCATGGGTAGAGAATCCACCGATAGCTATCGTCGCAAAGCTATGGCCTATAGCGTCAAACGCCGGCATCCCGGCAAACCAAAGCGCCAGCGCGCAGGCTACGGTGAGCAGCACATAAATTAGCCATAGTGTTTTCGCCGTTTCCGCAATACGCGGGCGCATTTTATTATCTTTCAATGGCCCCGGCATCTCGGCGCGATAGAGCTGCAGCCCCCCGACGCCCAAAATCGGGAGGATCGCCACGGCCAATACGATTATCCCCATCCCGCCAAACCACTGTAGCATTTGCCGGTAAAAGAGAATCGCATGCGGAAGTGAATCCAGCCCAACCAGGGTAGTCGCACCGGTGGTGGTTAACCCGGAAAACGACTCGAAAAAGGCATCGGTGATCGATAAATTGGGTTGGTCGGAGAAAATAAACGGCAGCGCCCCTACGCTTCCCAACACCGTCCAGAACAGCACAACTATCAGAAATCCTTCACGCGGCTTAAGCTCATTCTTTTGCCGGCGGTTGGGCCACCAGAGAAACAGACCAATCGCCAGCGCAACAAAGAAAGTTTGCGTAAAGGCGCGTCCCGCGCCGTCCCGATAAATTAGCGCCGCCAGTCCTGGAACAAACATCGTTCCGGAAAATAAAATGACCAACAGGCCGACAATTCGGGTTATGGCGCGAAAGTGCATTTAAGCCGATTCCTCAGAATTCGATCACAGTAAGGGTGGGGATTATTATTCAACGGGAAATAATTGCAATGAACCACGACTGATATCCGCCAGTTTTGACGAAAATTCATGCAAATCCGTAGAAGGCAGCGCGATGCGAAGCTGAATATCAGCCTGAAATATACTCTCGGCTATATGTCCGTGAGCCTGCTTCAGTAGTTCTTCAATAATAGCCAGTTGCCCATAATCACAGGTTAGACGATATTCCGTTAACGGTATTTTACGTATTGTCTGAAGCTGGCTGAGGGCCTGCTGCACACCCCCGCCGTACGCTTTTACCAGCCCACCCGTGCCAAGTTTAATCCCACCGGAATATCGCACAACGGCGGCGGTAATTTCGCCGATGCCGCTGCCCATAAGCTGAGCCAGTATGGGTTTACCCGCCGTCCCCGCAGGCTCGCCATCGTCAGAAAACCCCAACCGCTGCGAATCATCCGGAGCGCCCGCTACCCAGCCCCAGCAGCAGTGGCGCGCCGCAGGGTGTTGCTGACGCGCATGCTCAATAAAAGCTTTAGCCGCTTCAATTCCATCTGTATGCGCCAGCAGGGTGATAAAGCGACTTTTTTTTATCTCCTCTGCTACCGTGGCTGGCTGAGCCGGAATTAACCAGCTTTCCATCAGGCAAGCTTCAGATCGCGGGTCATGTTTTCAACCCCATGCTCATGGATGACGACATTATCTTCAATGCGAATACCGCCAAAGGGTTTGAGTGCCTCAATTTTCTGCCAGTCAAAATGGTCGCTAAAAGCACCTTCACGCCACGGGGCTAGCAGTGATTCAATAAAATACAGGCCAGGTTCAATCGTCAGTACCATCCCCGGCGCTAACGTTCGCGTACAGCGTAAATAAGGATGCGCATCAGGAGCCGCAAGGTGCGTCCCGCTCTCATCCTGCATAAATCCGCCTACATCATGGACCTGCAACCCTAACGGATGCCCAATTCCGTGCGGCATAAAGGGGCTTGTCATTCCTTTTTCAAGAACCATTTCCTCACTCACACCGTGCAAAATACCGTGCTTCAGCAATATTTTTGCCAGCCTCTGGTGAAATTGCAGATGATACTCAGTGTAATTAATCCCTGCTTTCATGGTGGCAATCAGCGCCTGCTGGTGTTCATCCACATCATGAATAAGCTGGGCAAAATCGCTATCCGCCTGCGTCGCCCACGTGCGGGTTAAATCGGCGGCGTAACCGTTATACTCCGCCCCGGCGTCCAGCAGAAAGCTACGCAGTTCCGCAGGGGCCTGATAATCAAGTCGGGTATAGTGAAGAACGGCGGCATGCTCATTAAGCGCCACAATATTAGTGTAAGGCACGTCCAAATCGCGATGCCCGGTGGCCGTCAGGTAAGCCTGATTAATATCAAACTCACCCATTCCGGAAAGAAACGCCTCATGAGCGGCCCGGTGTCCAACCACTGCCACCTTCTGCGCCTCGCGCATACAGCTCAGTTCATAATCGGTTTTATAGGCACGGTGGTAGTGAAGATAATTAATTACGCCTTGAGGATTAATATTGCCGGCGGCAATGCCTAATTGCGAAGCCCGCTCCGGCACCGGGCCAATATAAGCGACGTTTTCTCTTGCGGCGGGAAGCAGGCCGCCTATCGCATCCGCTTGCGGCAGCGCTATCATTTCAACTTCATCAGTCCAAAAGCTTTCCGGCAGCGGTTCCACGCTATGCCAGTAATCCACGGGCAAATAGAACCAAAGCTTAGGCTTATTGACTCCATCAACCCACAGCCAGCAGTTCGGCACCTGCGTCACCGGTACCCAGGCTTTAAATTGCGGATTTACTTTGAAGGGATAGGGATGGTCGTCTAAAAAAACATTAAACAGTTCACCGGAATGGATAAGCAATGCGTCGAGATTAAAGCGCTCCAAAACGTTACGCGTAAGTTCCTGCAGCGTAGCCATATGTTCTTTATACTGCGCAGCCAGTGAATCCATAGCTTATCCCTCCTCTGAAAACTCGTGTTTTGCGCATTTTAGCATACCCAGACTTCACCAGGCGATGCCGACCATACGTGATCATTACTGCAAATAATTAACTATTATTTGCATTTAATTAACATATCAATCACACTTCCTTCATCTGGTATGACCAGATCACCCCGCTGGATTCAGGAGACCGATATGCTTTATCAAGGCGACACCCTCTATCTTAATTGGCTGGAGAATGGCATCGTTGAACTAGTGTTTGATGCGCCAGGCACTATCAATAAACTGGATACCGCCACGATCGATAGTCTGGGTCATGCGCTGGACATTCTGGAAAAGCAGCCGTCATTACAAGGCGTATTACTTCGTTCAGCAAAAGGGGCTTTTATCGTCGGGGCGGACATCACCGAATTTCTCTCTCTATTTCAGGTGCCTGAACAGCAGCTTAGCCAATGGCTAAGATTCGCTAACGGTATCTTTAATCGGCTGGAAGATTTACCGGTTCCCACCGTCTCCGCCATTAATGGTTACGCATTAGGCGGCGGCTGCGAATGCGTGCTGGCCACGGATTACCGGCTAGCCGCGCCAGACCTGCGCATCGGGCTCCCGGAAACCAAGCTGGGGATTATGCCAGGCTTCGGCGGCTCCGTGCGCCTGCCACGCTTATTAGGTGCCGACAGCGCTCTGGAAATTATCGTCGCAGGAAAAGATGTCAGCGCAAATGAAGCGTTAAAGCTCGGGTTAATCGACGGTATTCTGCAACCTGAAAAGCTACAAGAAGGCGCACTTTCGCTGTTACGCCAGGCCATTGACGGCACGCTGGACTGGAAAGCAAAGCGGCAGCCGAAGCTGCAGCCGCTGAAGCTCAGCAAGACCGAATCGGCAATGAGCTTTACTATTGCTAAAGGAATGACGGCTCAGATAGCCGGACCTCACTACCCGGCGCCGCTCACCGCAGTCAAAACTATTGAAGCAGCGGCCAAATACGGACGAGATGAAGCGCTGGCTCTGGAGACGCAGAGTTTTGTTCCACTGGCGCACTCTCCGGAGGCGCGCGCGCTGGTAGGCATTTTCCTAAGCGATCAATACATTAAAGGAAAAGCTAAACAGCTGACGAAACAGGTTACAGCACCGGCTCGCGCTGCGGTGCTGGGCGCCGGTATCATGGGCGGCGGAATCGCTTATCAGTCGGCCTGGAAAGGCGTTCCCGTTATAATGAAAGATATCAGCGATAAAGCGCTAACGCTGGGCATGAACGAGGCGGCTAAATTACTCAATAAACAGCTTGAACGTGGAAAAATCGACGGATTAAAGCTCGCCGGCATCGTTTCAACCATTCATCCCACTCTCGACTATTCGGGATTTGATCGGGTAGAGGCCGTCGTGGAAGCCGTGGTTGAAAACCCACAAATTAAAAAGGCTGCGCTGGCCGAAACCGAAGAAAAAATCCATGCCGGAACTATTCTCGCCTCTAACACATCCACCATTCCCATTAGCGAACTGGCAGGCGCGCTGAAACGCCCGGAAAACTTCTGCGGCATGCATTTCTTTAACCCCGTACACCGTATGCCGCTGGTCGAGGTGATCCGCGGCGAAAAAACGGCGGACACCACTATTGTCAACAACGGGTAAAAAGTGATCCACTTACCGTCACCACCAACGGTCTA
>CALYPF010000192.1 GCA_945271245.1 uncultured Enterobacteriaceae bacterium
TGGATCAGTTTTCAACCGCTGGGGTGGATCAGTTTTGCACCGTTGGTAACAGTCACTTTAACGTGGCGCGAAGGAACTATGTCATCCGCCAGCAGCTTGGCTTTTACTTCACTGGTGGTCGCAGTATCGCCTGCATAGTTGCTCATAGACTGAGAACTGCTGTCCTTAACGTGCAGTTTATCGCTCACCGAAGAGACGCCTTCTACGCCTTTCGCCAGCGTAACCGCTTTTTCAGCCTGCGCCTGGCTGGCAACAAATCCGCTTAGCGTCACCACTTTTTGCTCAGTTTT
This sequence comes from uncultured Enterobacteriaceae bacterium, assembly GCA_945271245.1. Taxonomy (GTDB): domain Bacteria; phylum Pseudomonadota; class Gammaproteobacteria; order Enterobacterales; family Enterobacteriaceae; genus Apirhabdus; species Apirhabdus apintestini. The sequence continues at coordinate 291 of CALYPF010000192.1, forward strand.
TACAGAAATATCAGTGCTTTTAATGGAATCATGGTCTACCAGAGCCGCCTTCACTTTTGCCGTGATGGCACTGTCGTCCATGAAATTACCGACTTTATGCATAGAGCCATCGACTTTTTGCCCCGCGCTTTCCGCCGTAGAATGACCCGAATTGGCAGACTCGCCTTGCGCCAGAACAGAACCGCTCATCAGAGAAGTGCCCAGAGCGACGGCCAACAGCGTTTTTGAAAACTTACGTGTATTCATCGATTTATTCCTGTCAGTCAGTATGACCAGTCATTGGGCCAACTGCCTTTAGGGCGATGGGATTACGCAAAGACAGTCGCCTTAACGCTTACACCGCCCCAATGAGGCAATCGCCTCAGTGCCCTAAAATGGTTTAGCTATTGAAACCAGTATCCTATTTTAGTGCTGCAAAACAGGTTTCAAATAGTGTTTCAAACCAGCACTTTGCAGCACTATGGAGGTAACTATAGACGGTAATGACAAAAACACCTGGGAAAGTGCGCGAAAATTACGCGATGAGGAAAAAATAGCGGGTATTTAAGAAAGTTCCGTAACAGACTAATATAGAAGAGAAAAAAGGGGCGCTGGCGCCAGCGCCCTCTTAGAAGAGATATTAATGTTCACGCGTTTTACGGAAGCGAACATCCGGATAGCGCTCCTGCGCCAGATTCAGGTTCACCATGGTCGGCGCGATGTACGTGAGATTATCGCCACCGTCCAGCGCCAGTTGGGTTTCATTCTTGCGCTTAAACTCTTCGAATTTTTTCACGTCGTCGCTCTCTACCCAGCGCGCCGTCGCTACGTTGACCGACTCATAAATCGCCTCAACGTTATATTCGCTTTTCAGACGCGCAACCACCACGTCGAACTGCAGCACGCCCACCGCACCGACGATCAGATCGTTATTGGAGACAGGACGGAATACCTGAACCGCCCCCTCTTCCGAAAGCTGTACCAGCCCTTTTAGCAACTGCTTTTGCTTTAAGGGATCTTTCAGACGAATGCGTCGGAACAGTTCAGGAGCGAAGTTTGGAATGCCGGTGAACTTCATCATTTCGCCCTGGGTGAACGTGTCGCCAATCTGGATAGTACCGTGATTGTGCAAACCGATAATATCGCCCGGATAGGCTTCTTCTACGTGAGCACGATCGCCTGCCATAAAGGTCAGCGCGTCGGAAATCACGACGTCTTTATTGATACGCACCTGGCGCAGCTTCATGCCTTTTTCATATTTCCCGGACACCACGCGCATAAACGCCACGCGGTCGCGGTGTTTCGGATCCATGTTCGCCTGAATTTTAAACACGAAGCCGGAAAATTTCTCTTCGCTGGATGCTACCGTGCGCGTATCCGTTTGACGCGGCATCGGCGTCGGCGCCCAGGAAACAAGACCGTCCAGCATATGATCCACGCCAAAGTTGCCAAGCGCGGTACCAAAAAAGACAGGCGTAAGCTCGCCGCTCAGGAATAGCGCCTCATCAAATTCATTCGAGGCGCCCTGTACCAGCTCTAGCTCATCACGAAGCTGCGCCGCCAGCTCCTCGCCGACGGCGGCGTCCAGATCCGGGTTATTTAACCCTTTAACAATTCGCACTTCCTGAATCGTATGCCCCTGACCACTTTGATAAAGGTAGGTCTCATCTTTATATAAATGATAAACCCCTTTAAACAGCTTACCGCAGCCGATAGGCCAGGTGATGGGCGCACAGCCGATTTTCAGCTCGTTTTCCACCTCATCCAGTAGTTCCATAGGGTCGCGAATATCGCGATCCAGCTTATTCATGAAGGTTAAAATCGGCGTGTCGCGCAGGCGGGTAACTTCCATCAGTTTGCGCGTTCTGTCTTCTACGCCTTTTGCGGCATCGATAACCATTAGACAGCAGTCAACGGCGGTTAACGTACGGTAAGTATCTTCCGAGAAGTCTTCGTGCCCCGGAGTATCCAGAAGATTCACCAGGCTGTCGCGATACGGGAACTGCATCACGGAGGTAGTAATCGAGATCCCGCGCTGCTTTTCCATTTCCATCCAGTCAGATTTGGCATGCTGGCTGGAGCCGCGGCCTTTTACCGTCCCTGCCGTTTGAATCGCCTGTCCGAACAGCAGCACTTTTTCAGTAATCGTGGTTTTACCGGCGTCCGGGTGAGAAATAATGGCAAAAGTGCGGCGCCTGGCCACCTCCTGCAAAAAAGGAGACAACGTCATAATTCCATCTTCTGTTGTAATGCGCGGCGGAGCGCCGCGCTGCGTGTTATCGAAAGTGGGGCAATTTTACCCTCCGAAACGTCAATCCCCAACATAATTTGCTGTCAGGAAAATGCCAGCCAGCGTTCGAGTTCGCTTAACGAGCGCACCTGATGCAGCGGTACAATACCCGCCGGCGCTTCGCGCCCGTGCGCATTAAGCCATACGGTATCAAGCCCGGCGTTAAAACCGCCCAGAATATCGGACTCAGGCGTATCGCCGACCATTAACACGCGCTCGCGCGCCGGGCTGCCCATTTGCGCCAGCGCATAGTCAAAAATACGCCTGTCCGGCTTCGCAACGCCGACCTGCTCAGAAATTATCAATAAATCAAAGCAATCCTGCAGCCCGGTGCGCGCCAGGCGCCGCTGCTGAAGCGCGGTAAACCCGTTGGTAATGATCCCAAGGCGCGCGCGCCCGCGCAGAAAACGCAGCAGCGATTCTGCGCCCGGCAGCGGCGTGCAAATCTCCGCCATCGCATTCAAAAATGCATCGTTCAGCGTGCCGGCGGGCACGCTTAAACGGTCCGCCCACCGCTGAAAACGCTGATGCTGCAGCTGTAGTGCGGTAATGGTGCCGTTTTGATAATCCACCCACAGCGGTTTATTCACCGCCTGATAAGTTTGGTAATCTTCCGCGGTGAAGGTGACGCTATAATCCAGAAACATACGCTGTAACCCGCTGAAAGCATCAAACGTAAACAGCGTTTCGTCCGCATCAAAAAGTATCCAGTCCCACTTCATGGCTTCACCTTCTATCGGTTGATTTTAGCGCTGGTTCTTCGCTCGCAATAATGGCGTCAGGCGCCGGCGATAAAAGAGCAAGCCGCCGCGGTTTAGCCCAGAGGCAGCGCCATGACTATCGCGTCTTCGTGCCCGGTGGCCGTTGGATAGTAGCGCTGGCGCACGGTAACTTCGTTAAAGCCGAGGTCTTCGTACAGCGCAATCGCGGGCGTATTCGATGCGCGAACCTCCAGCCATAACGTCAGGATGTCGCGGCTTTCCAGTTCGCCAATCAAGTGCGTCAATAATTCCCGGCCAAGCCCCTGCCGCTGATAGCGCGGATCGACGGCGATATTAAACAGGCTCGCTTCATCCAGAACAATTTGTGTAATCGCAAATGCCGCCATTTCATCATCAACGTCCAGCCGCAGATTCAGATAGCGTTCTCCCTGATTGCTCGCAAGCGTTGCCTCACTCCAGGGAAATGCGTGACTGCGCCGCTCAATGGCTAACGCATCCACCAGCCCGTCGTTATTAAGAGAAGAAATCCTGTTCATGTTCACAAATTTGGCGCCAGAGGGCGCTTCGGGCCTCTGCGCTATTGAGTAGTTCGGGCAGCCCTGGAGAATGTAGCTGCGCTCCCGATAGCGCCGCACCGGGCTGCACGCCCAGATACCAACTGTTGCAGTGGCTGCCCGCAGGCAGCATCGCAACCCGATCGGGCGTCAGTGAAAAGACCTCATGCTCAGCAACTCGCAGCGCTCTAAGGACATCCTGCAAAAAAGGCTCGTCCAGCGCCGCTGGGGTATCCGTCACAATGGTCAGGCGAATATGTTCAGGGAGGGTCAACGCGATTTCGCCCTTTAGCGCCGCCGGGCGACGCAGCGCCCATTGGGTAATTCCCAGTTGCTGTAGCTGCCAGTCACGTCGGGAAGTCATAGCGAAACCTGTTTCAGTCACCAGAAGGGCGCAAATATAGCAAATTAGGGAAACGCGCGCCAATAACCGCCATCGCACTCGCACCTGCGTCGGAAATCCCCCGGCGCGTTGAACCTGGTATATAATCGCCGCCTGCATCTGATGAGGAGTAAATTATGTCTGTCTGGACCCCGGCAAGCGAGGTTTTGCTGCGTCACTCTGACGACTTTGAACGTTGCCGCATTCTGTTCGCCGGCGATTTACAGGATAACCTTCCGGCCCAGCTTGAAACGGCGGAAAGCCGCGTCTGGACGCAGCAATATCACCACTGGCAGCGTCTGAGCGCAGCGCTCGGCGCGCGCGCGCAATTCAGTTTCCTCGCCGATGCAGACTGCATCACCGGCTGCGATACGCTGGTATATTACTGGCCGAAAAATAAACCTGAGGCGCTGTTTCAGCTTACAAACCTGCTGTCCTTGCTACCTGTCGGCACCGATATTTTCATCGTCGGGGAGAATCGCAGCGGCGTGCGTAGCGCGGAACAAATGCTCGCTCTCTACGCGCCGCTTACTAAAATAGATAGCGCCCGCCGCTGTACGCTTTGGCACAGTCAACTGGAAACCAGCCCGCAATTCCACCCGCAAGACGCCTTAAAAACCTATCAGGTCGGCGATCTAACGGTGAAAACGCTGCCCGGCGTGTTCAGCCGCGACGGTCTGGATAGCGGAAGCCAATTGCTGCTCTCTACGCTGTCTCCTCATACCAAAGGAAAAGTACTGGATGTCGGCTGCGGCGCTGGGGTGCTGGCTACGGCGCTTGCCAGCCACTCACCGAAAGTACGTTTGACGCTGTGTGACGTTTCCGCACCCGCGCTGGAAGCCAGCCGGGCGACGCTTATCGCCAACGGTATTGAAGGCGAGGTTATCGCGAGTAATGTCTACTCCGATGTGGCAGGCCGCTTCGATATGATTATCTCTAACCCACCGTTCCACGAAGGGCGAGATACCAGTCTTGATGCTACGCGCGATCTGATTTGCGGCGCCACGCGTCATTTAAATATTGGCGGTGAACTGCGCATCGTCGCTAATGCCTTCCTGCCGTATCCCCAGCTTCTGGATGAAATATTCGGCTCACATGAAACGATAGCGCAAACCGGGCGATTTAAGGTTTATCGCGCCGTGCATCAGCGCAGCGGACGGCGTTAGGGCATCTGAAGGAAACGCGTTTCCCGGCGCAAAAAGTGGCGCTTACTGCGGTAGCGCCACGCCCGCATAGCTGACGCAAAGTAAAGCACGGCGCGGGTGGCAACGTTTATCGCGCAGGGTAAGAATACAATCTGATGTGGTGCCGAACGGCGCCTCTTTTTCCATCATTTAGTGAAACGCCGCTAAATTAAGTATTGACGTCCCCCAGAAAACATCTAGAATTCGCCCCCGTGGTTGCGATACTTACGGGTATCAACGGTATGCGAAGGTGGCGGAATTGGTAGACGCGCTAGCTTCAGGTGTTAGTGTCCTT
>CALYPF010000193.1 GCA_945271245.1 uncultured Enterobacteriaceae bacterium
TCGGGCAGTCGGGCAGTCGGGCAGTCGGGCAGTCGGGCAGTCGGGCAGTCGGGCATTTTCGTCATATACCTGGCGCAGATGTCTATATTTAAAAGCACTACAAGTTAGGGCGTGGGCTCATCATTCAGCATGGCTCTGGCCGCTCAAACTACTTCCCTAAAGCGTTTACGTTATCACTCTGGTTTGCCGGAGACGAGCATACTCATCGATACCATCCCTGTGGGCGAGGTAAAATAGCGCCAAACGTGGAGGTAAGCAGGAATATACGCCAGGATTGGACAACCGCTCTTATGCTGTACACGGTCAACTCACCGCAATAATTTGCCATTGATCGGGTAACCCTGCGCTAACAATTTATCGCAAAAAAATACCGCCCTCGCGAAATGAAGAGAGCGGTATCGAGGGCGCTATCGCACGCGTAATTGCCGTCAGCAAAGATAATCTCTACCGTGCGTTAATTAGCACCCACATAGGGCCTTGCCCTACGGCATAGCGCCCCTGTTCCACTAATAGACCCGCAGGTTGAGTAATCTCATATACCGCAATGTGGTGAGACTGCTGACCCGCTGCAATTAAATAGCGCCCGCTATCATCAATATTAAACCCCCGAGGCTGAATTTCCGTTGGCTGCCAGCCTTCGAGCGCCAGCACACTGCCATCCTCAGATACGCTGAATACACTTAACTGGCTGGAGGTTCTGTCACAGGTATAAAGATGGCTCCCGTCGGGTGTGATATGAATATCTGCAGCCCAGCGCGTACCGGTAAACTCCGGCGGCATCATATCCAGCGTTTGAACGCAGGCGATATCACCGTGCGCATCCTCCAGCTCCCACACATCCACGGTGCTATTAAGTTCATTGACACAATAGGCGTATTGACGATTAGGATGGAAAACAATATGGCGCGGCCCGGCGCCTTCAACCGTCCTCACTTCCGCCGGGGTTTGCGGAATCAGTGCTCCATCATCGCTTAGTGTGAACAGACATATGCGGTCTTGTTTAAGCGCAGGCACCCATAAGGTGCGATTATCCGGAGAGATATTGGCTGAGTGACATCCGTCTAACCCATTAATAATATCAACCGCCGGCTGAGGCAGCCCGTTAATCAGCGGAGTTACGCTGACGCAACCGGCGTTATAAGAGCCGCAGAAGAGAAAGCGTCCGGTTTTATCAGTTGAAAGGTGCGTCGGGCTGCCGGGCAGCGCAGCGCGACCGGCTTCGGTCAGCGAACCGTCATCCGGAGCAATACGATAAGCGATTACGCTAAACTCCGGGCGCACGCCCACGTATAACCACTCTTTATCCGGACTAATAACCATCGGCTGAACCTGCGCCCCAACGTCTACCACCTGTTGTAGAACCAAATGACCGTTGCGCTCAAGTTGCCAGACGTGAATTTGCTGGCTTTCCGGGCTGGCGACATAAACAGTTTGTTTCATAAGAGACACCTCAGGATCGATAGGCCTTGGTCAGCACCTTTAGCAGGCCAGCGTGCACCTGCCAGTAGTACGCAAATCAATCGGTTAGTATAACCTTACGTCCCTAAAATTGCATTGTTCCTCCCTACGATATCCTGGTAAAAAACAGCGCAGGCAGGCGCTAACAGCCTGTTTTAAGATTTTCTCGTCTCTCACTATTCATACACAAAAAATGCGATACCCCATCACAAAGTGAGGGAATAGCATTTTTCCCCCGTCATCGTGCGTGGAATCCCGCTATTTTCGTGCGCGTTATTAACATACTAATAACTCAGTCATAACCGACCTTGTCGTAACGCGTATAAAAAATACTGACAGGATGATTTCATGAAGCATCGCGAAGATAATGCAGGGATCCCTTCCAGAAGACGTTTTCTCCAAAAAACGCTCACTCTTATTCCACTGGCCGCCGCAGGCAATAGTCTGATGACGACTACAGCCCGCGCAGACTCGCCTAAATCAGAAGGCGTTAGCGCACACTATGTTCCCACCTTTTTCAATCTTGATGAATGGCGCTTTATTCTGGCCGCTACTGATAGGTTGATCCCGGAAGATGCCAACGGGCCGGGCGCCGTCAGCGAAGGCGTACCGGTGTTTATTGATAAGCAAATGGAGCTGCCCTATGGCTATGGGCATCTATGGTATATGCAGCCACCGTTCGCCGATGCGGTTCCTGAACTTGGGTACCAGTCGAATCTGGTCCCCAGAGAAACCTACCGGCGCGGTATAAAAGCCATTAACGCCTGGTGCCAGCAACAGCATCAGCGCGTATTTGCCGATCTTGATCGCGCGCAGCAAGAAGCCATTCTTCATCAGCTTGAGAAAGGAAGCCTAAACCCAGACGGGCTTTCCGGCGCAATCTTTTTTACGCAACTGCTGGAGAATACCAAAGAAGGATGGCTTGCTGACCCTCTGCACGGCGGCAACCAAACGCTGGCATCGTGGAGGCTCATCGGTTATCCCGGAGCGCGCGCTGACTATCCGCAGGTATTAGATAACCCCAATCAACCCTACCCGCTGGGGCCGGTAAGTATTTCAGGAAAAAGGAGCACCTGATCATGACGATAAAAAAAGATCCCGTAGATATTGTCATTGTCGGGTTCGGCTGGACCGGCTCTCTAATGGCCAAGGAACTGGCAAGTACCGGTCTGAAAATCGTTGCGCTTGAGCGCGGTGAACAGCGCGATACATGGCCTGATTTTGCCTATCCGCGCATCACCGATGAGCTCACCTACGGCATTCGCCTGAAGCTGTTCCAAAACGCCGCAAAAGAGACGGTCACCGTGCGCCACCGGCCGCGTGATACGGCGCTGCCTTATCGCCGTTTTGGTTCTTTCCTTCCCGGCGATGGCGTTGGCGGAGCAGGCGTTCACTGGAACGGTATGCTGTGGCGCCCGCTGGAAGCCGACCTCAAAATGCGCAGCACCGTTATAGAAAAATACGGCGCGGACTTCATCCCGCAGGATATGACGGTCCAGGACTATCCTTTCACCAGCGAAGAGATGGAACCTTTTTTCGATAAATTCGAGAAAATCTGCGGCGTGGCCGGGCAGGCGGGGAATATCCAGGGTCAGAAAGTCGACGGCGGTAACCCTTTTGAAGCCCCACGGCAAAACCCTTATCCAACTAAGCCCCTTAAACAGCAATATGCCGGCATGCTATTCAGCAAAGCGGCTAAGTCGCTTGGCTACCACCCTTTTCCGGTCCCGGCCGCCAACTGCAGCGAGCCGTGGACAAATCCCTACGGCGTTCAGCTAGGCGTATGTAATTACTGCGGGTTTTGTGAGCGTTTCGGCTGTTTTAACTACTCAAAAGCGTCTCCCCAATCCTGCGTACTACCGGCGCTGCGCCAGCATGACAATATTGAACTACGCACCCACTCCCACGTATTGCGCATCAACACGGACTCAACGGGTAAAAAAGCGACCGGCGTGACTTACATTGACGCCAATGGTCAATTGGTTGAACAACCTGCGGACCTCGTTATTTTAAGCGCCTTCCAGCTTCATAATGTGCGTTTACTGCTGCTCTCCAACATTGGCAAACCCTACGACCCTGAAACTAACACCGGCGTGGTGGGGCGCAACTATGCTTATCAAATGAACGGCGGGATATCTCTGTTTTTCAATAAAGACAGTTGGTTTAATCCATTTGCCGCCACCGGCACCACCGGGATGTATATTGATGAATTCAACGCGGAAAACTTCGACCACTCTGCGCTGGGCTTTATCGGCGGCGCCACGATTTCCGCCACTACCACCGGCGGGCGTCCTATCCAACAGATGCCGCTTTCCGCTAAGGCGCCAACATGGGGAGCCGGCTGGAAACAGGCTATTAAAGACAGTTATCTCCACACCATGAATATCGGCTCATCCGGGTCGGTTATGCCCTATAAGCAGTGTTATCTTGACCTCGATCCTACCTATAAAGACGTTTACGGGCAGCCGCTATTACGCATGACGTTCGATTGGCAACCTAACGAACTGAAAATGACTCAGTTCATTGGCGGTAAGGCTGAGGAGATAGCCCAGCGCATCGGGCCAGAGCGCTATGAAATGGGCTTTAAAAAGGATGGCTCGCACTATGATGTCCGCCCTTATCAATCTACACACACCACGGGCGGTGCGGTGATGGGCGATAATCCGGCGACCAGCGCAGTGAATAAATATCTTCAGAGCTGGGATGTGCCTAATCTGTTTGTTCTCGGCGCCTGCTGCTTTCCGCAAAATCTGGCCTATAACCCGACGGGGATTGTCGGTGCGACGGCGCTGTTTGCCGCCCATGCAATCCGGACCCAATATCTTGCCAACCCCGGGCCGCTGGTTCAGGCATAACAGAGAGGGATATCTATGACTATCGGATGGAAAACGCTTTTACCGGCGCTGCCGCTGGCATTATGGGTAAGCACGGTCTGCGCGGCCGCATCGCCGTCACCTGCCGAACCCGGCGCACGGCTGGCAGCGGCTGGCGACTGTATTGCATGCCATACGGCGCCGGGCGGCAAGCCCTTCGCCGGCGGCCTGAAAATGACCACTCCGGTGGGGGCCATTTACTCCACCAATATTACCCCGGACAAAGCCACCGGCATCGGCGAGTACAGCTATGATGATTTCGTCAAGGCAGTGCGCGAAGGGGTGGCAAAAGACGGGCATAATTTGTATCCGGCCATGCCGTATACCTCATTTATCAAAATTAACGATGAGGATATGCGCGCGCTGTACGATTACTTTATGGGGCTTAAGCCCGTCCATCAGAAGAATCACGATACGGATATTCCGTGGCCGCTCAGCATTCGCTGGCCGCTCGCCGTCTGGAATATGGTATTTCACAGCGATAAAACGTTTAAGCCTGACGCCGGGAAAAGCGCGCAGTGGAACCGCGGCGCCTATCTGGTTCAGGGGCTGGCGCACTGCGGTACCTGCCACACGCCGCGCGGAATCGGTTTTCAGGAAAAAGCGCTGGATCAAACCGCATCGGCGTGGCTTAACGGTGGGACTCTTGAAGGCTGGCACGCGCCGGATTTAACCGGTAACCCGCATGCCGGATTGGGTAATTGGACGCAGCAGGATATTGTCGATTTCCTCAAAAGTGGCAGGACCAAAAATGCCGTCGCGTTTGGAGCGATGGCCGACGTCGTCGCCAACAGTACCCAGCATCTGAGCGATGATGACCTGAGCGCAATTGCCGCTTACCTGAAATCGCTTCCCCCGTCGAAAAAGACAGCGGAGGAGGCGCCGGAAACCAGGCGCGACGCCACGACTCAGGCGCTGCTCAAAGGCGATGTCAGTACCCCAGGCGCCGAGGTATACATGGATAACTGCGCCGCCTGTCACCGGCTTGATGGTAGAGGCTATGCGCGCACCTTCCCCACACTGGCGGGCAATTCTGCGGTGCTAAGCGACGATCCGTCATCGCTTATCAGCATCGTCCTGCGCGGTGGAAAGGCGCCGGTCACCCAAGATGCCGTTACCGGCCTCGCAATGCCCGGCTTTGCCTGGCGTCTGGATGATAAGCAGGTAGCCGACCTGCCTACCTTTATCCGTAACGGCTGGGGCAACCGCGCCGCCCCGGTCACTCCGGACCAGGTCAAGGAGCTGCGCTCTTTGGTACCACCCGAACCGGAAGCGGCGCAATCGCGGTGACAAAAGCCTAGCTTTGCCTGGCGTCTGGATGATAAGCAGGTAGCCGACCTGCCTACCTTTATCCG
>CALYPF010000194.1 GCA_945271245.1 uncultured Enterobacteriaceae bacterium
CTGGATCAGTTTTCAACCGCTGGGGTGGATCAGTTTTGCACCGTTGGTAACAACCCCATCACCATTGGAAGCCGTGTATTAATTAACGGCAGCGAAAAGACTGGCGTTAATACTGCTATCCACGCAGAAGGACTGACGGCAGAACCAGTAAGGCGCGCGGCCTCCATTGAGGTTGGGAGCGTTAAAGGTAACTATCTGCCCGTCGAGCTCATTCGCTTGGGGTTGCATTAATCACCGTCCAGGCCCGCGCCAGAGAATCCCGCGTCCTGGGGCATTCACAGGTATTTCTCAACTTCCCAGGCGACGATTGCTGTCCAGACAAAAAGGACCGTCGACATACAGCTCGCAATAATCTTTCTGCGTCGGATACACCAAACGCACAGTAGCCCGCATATCGGCAGGCTCCAGCGCCAGCCGGTAGCTAAAGTAAGCATCGCAATAATGAAATAGTCCTTCATCAATGATTCCTGAGTACAGCGCTCGTGCTGGCGCTCTTCATCTTTAGCATCTTCAGATAGTTTACCAGGACGGAGCGTTAATTTAGGGGGGTTACATTACATGTTGTCATCCTACTCACACTACACTTAATTTATTTTCACATTGAGGTCGATATGAGCACGATAAAAAGACATCGTGTAGCCTCTTCCCGCATTGCGGCGATAGGTTATGACAGACGCTCCCGAGAGCTGGAAATTGTCTTCATTAAAAATGGGGAAACCTGGCGCTATCAAAATATTCCTGAACATCTATTCATCACATTTTTGAGCGTTGTTTCGAAGGGGCGTTTTTATGATGGTGTGATTGTAGGAAAATTTGTCGGATATCGGGTATGTTAAAAAAAATTTAGCGCCCCTGCTGGTTAGCGGGGGCGCTTGAGAACGCTAGTCGTTATTCATTAATACGCGGATGTTGCTGAACCAGAAGCGTACGTTTTTCTTCCAGCTCGGCGATTTCGCGATCAAGGTCATCGATTTTATGCTCGATATTATCATGATGTTCGCGCAAAATTTCACGCGCTTCATTAATATCAGAGGCCGCAGGCGTTGCGCCCTTCAATGGCTTATTCGCGGTTTCTTTCATGCAAATACCCGTGATTAATCCAATCACGCCCATCACCATAAGGTAATAACCAGGCATCATCAGGTTTTCCGTGGATTCTACCAGCCATGCGGCGATAGTCGGCGTTAAACCGGCAACGAGTACAGAGATGTTAAACGCGCTAGCCAGTGCGCTATAGCGAATATGAGTTGGGAACATTGCTGGCAAAGACGATGCCATCACGCCTGTAAAAGAGTTTAAAATTACTGCCAGCATGAGTAATCCAGCAAAAATTAACCCAGTTACACCGCTGTTGATTAGCATAAACGCTGGTACAGCAAGTAAAATTAACGCAGTGCTACCGCAAATCACAAACGGACGACGGCCAAAGCGATCGCTTAATAGTCCCATTACCGGCTGAACAAATAGCATCCCTATCATAATGGCGATAATAATAAGCACGCCGTGATCTTCTGAATAATGCAGGTTATGGGATAAATAACTCGGCATATATGTCAGCAGAATATAGTAGGTGACGTTAGTTGTGATAACCAGGCCAATACAGGTCAGCAAGCTACGCCAGTGTTTAGTGGCAATATCTTTAAACGAAACCTTAGGACCATCCTGCAAACCTTCACGATCGCCCTGCTCCAGCTTATCAACGTGTTGTTGAAATGCAGGGGTCTCTTCCAGCGCACGACGTAAATAAAGACCAATAATACCCAACGGTAATGCGAGGAAGAAAGGCAGGCGCCAGCCCCATGCCATAAAGTTTTCTTCACCAACAATGGTTGAGATTAAGACGACGACGCCGGCACCAAATACAAAACCAGCAATAGAGCCAAAGTCGAGCCAGCTTCCCATGAATCCACGTTTCCGATCCGGGGAGAATTCAGCAACGAAGATAGATGCCCCCGTATATTCCCCGCCCACGGAGAACCCTTGCGCCATTTTACACAGCAAAAGTAATACGGGTGCCCAAATACCTATACTGGCAAATGATGGGATCAGACCAATACAAAATGTACTGATCGACATAATAATAATAGTGACAACTAAAATTCGTTGGCGCCCATACTTATCGCCGAGCATGCCAAAAAACAGGCCGCCTAATGGGCGTATGAGAAACGGTACTGAAAATGTCGCCAGTGCCGCTATCATTTGCACACCGGGATCGGCTCCGGGGAAAAATACTTTACCCAATGCATAGGCAACAAAGCCATAAACGCCGAAATCAAACCACTCCATGGCGTTACCCAGCGACGCGCCGGTTATAGCTTTACGTAATTTTGCATCATCAATGATGGTTACATCACTCAGGGTGATGGGTTTAACCTTTTTCCTTCTTAACTTCATGTTCATCCTCTGTTGTCGCACTCATCCGAGTGATCCTGTCAAAAGCGGAATCGTACGTAGCCTAATGTGATACCAGCAACGAAAGATGCGATTCCTACCTTTTTTATTCTCCACCCGCTTAACGCTGGAGGGATCGAACGCTTACTTCTCCTGCCTAAGCGTAGCAGATTTTAAAATACCAATCCGTCTGCTATACGCTTTTGTTCACCTCATCCTGGACAGATAAATAGGTATTTCTCACTGTCGGGATGCGTGATTATGATCACACAATTATTTACATAAAGCCTGATTTTTCACGCCGCGTCAACCGAAAGCCCTCATTTCGTAGGCTAAATTGGTGTAAATTCAGCCGAAAATTCTCTCTAAATGTCGGGCGTTTTTCGCTAAATAAAACGCACAGTCCAACGCTGGAGCCCCGAAATAACAAGGGATAAGCGAAAAGGCACAAATGTAAATAAACTGGCCAATATTAGGCTTACAAAAAAATATCGCTTGACGAGCGTTTTTTCTCCAAAAGCTGTTATTAAAAGGTAACGCGGTACGCGCAATTATCATTCTGACCATAATCGATTCGCACATATTTAACGATATAAAGTGACTTTCCCCGCGCCGCGATAGCGTGAAAATTACAGCCGAAATTGCCTTTGAGATATCAATACAATTTCAATAAATAGCGACTGACAATCAATAATATTTTATCCAATAAGATTATTTCCTTTACGACCACCGGTATCGTTATTATAGCCATCGATATAAAAGCTCTGTCGCTACTGTTTCTGCATGATAAGGGGCGCCTGGAAACGGAAAATATCCTACACTAAGCCTGTTTTTTGCGCAGCTCACTATCCACTGAGCGTAACGGGCGGTATTTCCCCTGCCGCAGCTTAAGATTAGTTCGCCAGATGTAATCTCCGCTCAGGTTAATATTTTTCCATCCCAGCGGCGACAGATGAGAAATCAGTTGCTCATTAATCGGGATCCCTCTTCGTCTCAGGGAATCTATGGCTTTTTCTATATATACCGTATTCCACAGTGATATTGCCGTAGATAGCAACATTAGTCCGCTGGCACGATAGCTCTAATTCTCCAGTCCACGATCTCTGGTTTCACCCAGCCGGTGCATAAAGGCCGCTCGCGCAAGGGCATTGCGGGCTTCACCTTTATTCAGCCCCGCCTGTACACATCGGCGCTGTGATGGATCGTGAGACTATGTTCCGGTTCAAGCTGCGCGGTCAGCCTGCCAGCGTAGTAGTTACTTCGGCCAGAGTTCACTCGATGTCATCGATGACATTTATTGTGTAGCCAGGAGAGCGTTTCTTCGGCAAGTAAAAAAACGCTGTCTGTCCGCATGGCGCGGGGATAAAGATGGCGAATGCAGGTTTTTTACAGCCCTGGCTGAAAGGGATAATTTCAGGTGGCGATAGAGTTCAGCCAGATATCCCCAGCGGGTAACCTTTCTTGATGCATACTCGGCCCACAAATCAGGCTGAAGTTTCAAATGAGCCGCAAGCCGGGAAACACCCCCATCGTGAGGGGACGCATTCTTGTCGGGAGGAAACCCTGGCCCTCGTAAATATCAGAAAACAACAAAGACTTAACGGTTTTCGAGACTGCGGTGTTTATTAATAAGCGCGAGGTTATGTTCACTCAAAAAACACATTCGCGCCAGAAGAACGCCCTTCAGTACTGAATGAACAACAGAAAACTACGGTGATTGCACGGATTAACGCCGGGATCGGTATCAACGCCATCGCGCGGGAATTTAATACCATCAGGCAGGCAGTAAAGGCAGGACAGCAATGACCCTGAGTTCCCAGCCGGACGGTCTGCTATGTGCCAATAGCGGAAGGTAGGGGTCATTGGTAAGGGACTCTTATCATCATAGCCACCTTCTAAATGATGGTAGCGGTGGCTATATAAAACCGGGCAACAGATTGCCTACGGTATCGATGGCCATACGTGTGGGACAATTTTGTTTAATGTTAGCGGTGCCAGCTGATTGGATGAGATATTGGAAGGAGATAGCCAGAGAATTTCCTCAATTTCAGCAGCAGGCTTCACATCCTGAATGCGCCTTTCCATGCTGAACATGCAGGCATGAAGCAGATATCCGGGTTCGTTAGCAGCGCTATCTGTGAATTCGCCAAGCGGGGTAAGCTCTTCTTGTGATAGTTCAAGATTAAGCTCTTCCCTGAGTTCCCGAATCAGTGCTGAGCGAGCATCTTCTCCTGGCTCAATTTTCCCGCCGGGTTGCATAAAATACACGGTGCCCCTCTTCCTGACCAGAAGCAATCGCCCTTTGTCATCCATCATGACCGCAGCAGCAATATGAATCGTTTTTTGCTCAAGCATGGCGATTTCCGTTCCACGTTGTCCATTTTGAAACAGGTGGTATATAGGTTTTAAAAAACTCGATAATATCGTGCAAATTCTCAGAAAAAAGAAGCATATCGGCATAATCCTGTTTCATAAAACCTTCACTTACCATCTGATGTACCATCACTCTTAGAGGATTGTAAAAGTGATTAACGTTCAGAAACGCACAGGGTTTATCATGTATTCCTAATTGGCCCCAGGTCCACTGTTCAAATATCTCTTCAGCGGTTCCTGCACCACCGGGTAATGCGATAAAACAGGATGCTAATTCTGCCATCACAGATTTTCTCTGGTGCATATTATCCACCACCTGCAGCTCGGACAACCCGGTGTGGGCAATTTCACGTTCCAACAAGGATTTTGGAATAACACCCGTTACATGACCACCATATGCGAGAGCTGAGTCGGCTATCGCCCCCATTAAACCAACGCGCCCGCCACCATAAACGATATTTATATTCTGTTCAGCTAAACATCTACCAACATGGCGAGCAGCCTCCATGTACGCTGGTGTACAGCCTTCAGAAGAACCACAGAATACGCCCACGGTATGCATATTTTCTCCTCAAAAAATGAACAAATGTCAACAACGGGTAAAAAGTGATCCACTTACCGTCACCACCAACGGTCTA
>CALYPF010000195.1 GCA_945271245.1 uncultured Enterobacteriaceae bacterium
TGGATCAGTTTTCAACCGCTGGGGTGGATCAGTTTTGCACCGTTGGTAACAGTAGACGGCGCTGCCTTTGAACAGCGTCTGGGTGACATGGCGGCTCAGGCATTGCGCGACGGATGTACTCCCACGAATCCTCGCGAACCCGACGCCGCAGCGCTGATCGCGCTCTATCGCGAAGCATGGCGCGGCCGCGCTTTTGACGACACAGCCCAGGGACAATAACAGGAATATCAGGAGAATTTTATGGCACAGATCGACCTAACACCGCGCGTCCGCGTGCTGGCGGAACGCCTGCTTTCACAGAAAAGCACCCTGAGCACCGACCATGCCACCGCGCTGGCCGCACTCGATGGCGATATCGCCGGCGTTCCGGCGGCGGTCAAACCGGCTCGTCGCTTTTATGAACTGGTGCGCCAGTTACCGCTTGGCGTCACGCCGGACTCACTGATCGTAGGCAACCAAACCCAGCAGCCGCACGGCGCTATTTTCCACGATGTCGCAACGCTGCAGCGCGCTTCGATTTTCCAGTGTCTGAACCTGAGCGACAGCGTCGCGTCGCCAGATTACATGCTGGTCATCGATAAAGGCGTAGAGGCGATTAAACAACAGCTTGAAGCGCGGGTGCGCACGCTGGGCAGCGCCGTCAGCCGCAGCGGTGCGGATGAAGTTAACGCCTGCCGCGCCGCGATTTACGCCTGCGACGCGCTGATTGCGCTGGCGATGAACCTCGCCGAACGGATACAAACGCTCGCAAGCGGAGAGCAAAATGTCTATCGCCAGAATGAACTGCGGGAAAGCGCGGCAATACTGCGCCGCATTCCCGCCGCGCCTGCGCAAACCTTCCAGGAAGCCTGCCAGGCGTTTTACCTGCTCCAGTTAGCCATTCACCTCGATAACGGCGTCTACGCGGTTAACCCGTGCGGCGCGGACAAAGCGCTCTATCCGTTCTACCAGCGCGATCTCGATAAAGGTACGCTCACCCAGCAGCAGGCGCAGGAAATCGTTGAATGCCTGTGGCTACAGTTGGCTGAGCTTAGTGAAGTACGCGCTCCAACGGCAATCGACGGCTACCCGATGTTCGATGCGCTCATGCACGGTGCCGCCCCGGACGACGACGCGCGCCTGGCGCAAAACGCGCTTTCCACCGTGTTCCTGCAGGCGCAGCGCGGGCTGAACGCGCTCGGTTTATCCGTGCGCCTGTATCGCGGCAGCGCGCAGTCTGGCAGCTTCAGCGCTACGGCGGCGCCGGGCGCTTACCCACAAACCGACGCCGCGGGCCTTACCGTAATGGAAGGGCTGACGCCACGCCTGCAGCGCCTGCGTAACCGCTATCTGGAAGCCCGCCCCAGCGTCTCTATTTACCGCGCGCTGGCCTTCACGGAGGTCGTTAAAAACAACCCCGGCATGCCAACGATACTGTTACGTGCCAAAGCCTTCCGCCGCGCCTGCGAAACCGCCCCGATCCTGATTCAGGATGAAGAGCTGATCGTCGGCCACCCCTGCGGTAAGCCGCGCGCCGGCGCGTTCTCACCGGATATCGCCTGGCGCTGGGTGCGCGACGAACTGGATACCATGAGTACCCGCCCGCAGGACCCTTTTGAAATCAGCGAAGCGGATAAAAAAACCATCCGTGAGGAAATTGTGCCTTTCTGGGAAGGCCGCTCGCTGGATGAAATCTGCGAAGCGCAATACCGCGAAGCCGGCGTCTGGGCCTTCAGCGGTGAAACATTTGTCAGCGATCTCTCCTACCACCAGATTAACGGCGGCGGCGATACCTGCCCGGGCTACGACGTACTGCTGTTCACCAAAGGGATGGACGGTATTAAAGCCGATGCGCAGGCGCACCTTGCCGCGCTCAGCATGGAAAACCCCGACGATATTGACCGCATTTACTATTACAAAGCGGCGATTGAAACCTGCGAAGGCGTGGTGAGCTATGCGCGCCGCATCGCCGCTCACGCCCGCGAACTGGCGGCAAAAGAGCAGGATGCCCGGCGCCGTGCAGAACTACTCACTATTGCAGAAGTCAACGAGAACGTCCCTGCCAAACCGCCGAAAACGCTCCAGGAAGCGCTACAAAGCGTCTGGACCGTAGAGTCGCTATTCGAAGTGGAAGAGAACCAGACCGGGCTGTCGCTGGGGCGTCTCGATCAATACGCCCTGCCAATGTATGAGGCCGATATCCGCGACGGGCGCCTGACGCGGGAAAGCGCGCTGGAAATGATGCAGGCGTTCATCATTAAATGCGCCGAGCTGATGTGGATGTCCAGCGAAGCGGGCGCGAAATATTTTGCCGGCTATCAGCCCTTTATTAACCTGACCGTTGGCGGGCAAAAGCGCAGCGGCGGCGACGCGTGTAACGAGTTGACGTATCTGATTATGGACGCCGTACGCTTCGTGAAGGTCTATCAGCCTTCTCTCGCCTGCCGTATTCACAACCAGTCGCCGCAAAAATACATGGAGAAGATAGTCGACGTCGTGAAAGCGGGGATGGGATTCCCGGCGTGCCACTTCGATGATTCACATATCAAAATGATGCTGCGCAAAGGCTTCGATTTTGAAGACGCGCGCGATTACTGTCTGATGGGCTGCGTAGAGCCGCAAAAATCAGGGCGGATTTATCAGTGGACCTCCACCGGCTATACCCAGTGGCCAATCGCCATTGAATTCGTACTCAACCGTGGCCGCATGGTGCTGTTTGATAGCTATCAGGGGCTGGATACCGGCGATCTGCGCGAGCTGACTACCTTTGAAGCCTTTGACGCCGCCGTGAAAAAGCAAATTGAACACATCGTTCGTCTGTCGGCAATCGGCACCGTTATTAGCCAGCGCGTGCATCGGGACATTGCACCCAAGCCGTTAATGTCGCTGCTGGTCGAAGGCTGTATGGAAAGCGGTAAAGACGTCGCCGCGGGCGGTGCCGTTATCAATCACGGCCCAGGCCTGATTTTCTCCGGGCTGGCAACGTACGTCGACTCCATGGCCGCCATTCGCAAGCTGGTGTATGAAGATGGCAAATACACGCTGGAGCAAATTCGCGACGCGCTGTTGGCCAATTTCGAGGGTTATGACGCGCTGCGCCGCGACTGCGTGAACGCACCGAAATACGGCAACGACGATAATACCGTCGACCAATACGCGCTGGATATCACCGAATGGACGGAGCGCGAGTGTCGCAAATATAAGATGCTTTACTCCACGCTTAGCCACGGCACCCTGTCAATTTCCAATAATACGCCCATCGGTGAACTCACCAATGCCACGCCGAATGGCCGGCTGGCATGGATGCCGCTGTCAGACGGTATCAGCCCAACCCAGGGCGCCGACAAACAGGGCCCAACGGCGATTATTAAGTCCGTGAGCAAAATGAACGTTGAAACTATGAATATCGGCATGGTGCACAACTTCAAATTCCTCAAAGGTTTGCTGGACACGCCGGAAGGCCGCAACGGGCTCATTACGCTGCTGCGCACCGCCTCTATTCTCGGCAACGGGCAAATGCAGTTCAGCTACGTCGACAATGAAGTACTGAAAAAAGCGCAGGTAGAACCTGAAAAATATCGCGATCTGATCGTTCGCGTGGCGGGCTATAGCGCTTATTTCGTCGAGCTGTGCAAAGAAGTTCAGGATGAAATTATCAGCCGTACCGTGATTGAGAAATTCTAATTCTCAGTCACGCGCAGCGAGTAACGGCACCGCCGGACTATCGAGACGGGATCTGGATAGTCCAGCGCATCCGGCATGGCGGCCTCGCGGTAAGGCGCCTGGGTTACGCCAGGCGCTATCGCCCCGCTCAATCAAGCGCGTAACGCGGTTTTACAACATTACTTTCAGCTAACCAGGCTGCTGTACGTGCCGCACCCGCACGGACCAAAGAAAAATAGCATCGCGCGCCAGCAAACCAAGGTGCGTATTTTAGGCGGAGCCAGTGCCTTATGCAGGAGGCAAGCGTGAGCAGTACAAGTACACCGGAGTTAACGGGCCGGATTTTTAATATTCAAAAATATTCTATTTACGACGGCGAAGGCATTCGCACTCTCATTTTCTTTAAGGGGTGTAATTTACGCTGCCCCTGGTGCGCGAATCCGGAAGGGCTGACCAGCCAGTTCCAGGTAATGTTCTCGCCGGATAAATGCATAAGCTGCGGCGACTGCGTCAGCGTATGCCCTACCGGCGTTCATCAGCGCAGAGAAATAAACGGCGAGCTAAAGCATAGTGTCGATCGTACTAAAAACTGCATTGGCTGCCGCCGCTGCGAAGAAATTTGCACCCGCAGCGCGCTGGATGTCGTGGGTCGGGACGTCACGGTCAGCGAACTGATGGACATCATTATGCAGGATTACGATTTCTATGTTGCTTCAGGCGGCGGCGTGACTATCGGCGGCGGCGAGATGAGCCTGCAAACCGACTTTGCCGTCGCCCTGTTCCGCGAATGCAAAAAAATGATGATTAATACCGCCGTGGAAACGCAGGGCACTACGTCGCTTGAAAGCTACCAAAAGCTGGCGCAGGTCACTGATACCTTTTTGTTCGACCTCAAAGAGCACGACGACGCCCATCATCAGGCGCTGTTCGGAATGGGCAATAGTGAGATTCACCGCAATCTCGAATGGCTGGTAGACAACGGCGCAAACGTGGTGGTACGTATGCCGCTTATTCGCGACTTTAATGACTCATGGGATGCCATTACGGGCGCGATTGAGTATGTCAAAAAACTGGCGCGACGCGGCAATATTCAGCGTATCGATATCCTGCCTTACCACCAGCTTGGCAAAAATAAATACGCCCGTCTGGACATGCCTTATCCCATTAAAGACGACCCGTCATACAGCGACGAAGAATTGCAGCGTCTGGAGCGCTTTTTCACTCAATTTGATTTTGATATCCGTCTGATTCGCCACTAACTCACAGGAGCCGTTCATGAAAAGCTTAGGCGTAATTGAAACCCACGGACTTATCGCCGCTATTCAGGCACTGGACGCCGCCTGCAAAGCGGCCAGCGTAGCCTGCATCGGCTATCGAAAAGTCGGTTCCGGCCTGGTGAGTATTTGTATTGAGGGCGAAATAAGCGCCGTGATTACCGCCATCGAGCGCGGCGTTTCCGTGCTGACACCCGAGCAATACGTGGGCTCGCTGGCCATTGCGCGCCCGGAGCACGGCACCGTTCGCGCGCTCGCATCGCTTAAAGGACGCCCGGCCTCACGGTCAGAAAAAGGGTCAGAAAAAGCGGCGCCCCTGCCTTCAATATCCGCACCGGCGCTGACGCCATCGATAGCGGATAACGCCGCGACACCCGCGACACCCGCGACACCCGCGACACCCGCGACACCCGCGACACC
>CALYPF010000196.1 GCA_945271245.1 uncultured Enterobacteriaceae bacterium
GGATCAGTTTTCAACCGCTGGGGTGGATCAGTTTTGCACCGTTGGTAACAGCATTCATCAAAATAATGAGAACACTATGGAGAATTTTGAACATATCACTCCCGATGAGGCCTACCAGCGCTTGCGTCAGGGCGACGCCGTACTGGTGGATATCCGCGATCCGCAAAGTTATGCCGTAGGGCATGCCAAAGGCGCTTTTCACCTGACGAATGACACCCTTGTCGCTTTTATGCAGCATACCGAGTTTGAAACTCCCGTTTTCGTCATGTGCTATCACGGGATCAGCAGCCAGGGCGCTGCGCAGTATCTGCTGCAGCAAGGATTCGAGCACGTTTATAGTGTTGAAGGCGGTTTTGAGACCTGGCAGCGGCGTTTCCCGGAAGATGTGGCCAGCGGCCTGGAAGAGTAGTAAGGCAAAACCACCCGCTTCACGCTATGCGATGGTATATACTGCCCCTTTTCTTAATAAGGGTAGCGAAACGCCCATGAAAATGATCACTTCCTTCGCGAACCCACGCGTGGCGCAGGCATTTGTCGATTATATGGCGACGCAGGGCGTCGTGTTGACGCTTCAGCGCCATGAACAAAGCGACGTATGGCTGGTGGATGACGGTAAAGAAGACTATGTGCGCGCTGAGCTCGCCGCTTTTCTGGCGCAGCCTGATAACCCACGCTATTTGGCGGCAAGCTGGCAGGCGGGCGACACGGGCAGCGGGCTGCGCTATCAAGGTTATCCTTTTTTTAAAGCACTGCGCGAGCGCGCCGGTGCCTTGACTATCGCGATTGCGATAGCGTGCATTTTCGTTTTTATAGCGATGCAATTAGTGGGGGATCGGGCGGTTATGATTTGGCTGCCCTGGCCCAGCGATGATTCACAATCCTTTGAAATATGGCGTTATTTTACACATGCGCTGCTTCATTTTTCGCTGCTGCACATTCTGTTTAACCTGATATGGTGGTGGTACCTCGGCGGAGCGATGGAAAAAACGCTGGGCAGCGGCAAGCTATTGGTGCTGACGCTGGTATCCGCCCTATTTAGCGGTTTTGTACAGCACGCTTTCAGCGTCGCCTGGTTTGGCGGCCTTTCTGGCGTGGTGTATGCCCTGATGGGCTATGTGTGGCTATACGGTGAGCGTCAGCCGGAAGGCGGGTTGTATCTGGAGCGCGGGATTATGGTATTCGCCGTGCTGTGGCTAATTGTCGGCTGGTTTGACTGGTTCGGCATGTCCATTGCTAATGGTGCGCACGCTGCTGGGCTGGTGATTGGCCTTGCGATGGCGCTGGTTGATACGCGCCACGCGCGTAAACGAACATAAACGCCGAAAAGGGAGCCCACTCGCTGAGAGACGCTCCCTGCAAAACACGCAAAAAGCGACGTTTTTGCGCCGCAAACACACAATTGAGTACAAATTTGGGGAGTCGATGTGAAGCAAACGCAGCGCCACGATGCCATTGTTGAATTGGTTAAAAAGCAGGGATATGTCAGCACCGAAGAGTTAGTCGATCAGTTTGACGTCAGCCCGCAGACGATACGCCGTGACCTAAACGAGCTGGCAGAACAGAACCTCATTATGCGCCATCACGGCGGCGCGGCGCTACCGTCTAGCTCCGTGAATACTTCATGGCACGACCGCAAGGCGACACAGACCGCAGAAAAAGAGCGTATTGCGCACAAAGTTGCCAGCCAAATCCCCGACGGCGCGACGCTATTTATCGATATAGGCACTACGCCGGAAGCGGTAGCGCATGCATTGCTCGGGCATAGTCATTTGCGCATCGTCACGAATAACCTGAATGTTGCGAATACGCTTATGGCGCGGGAGGACTTTCGCATTATTCTCGCCGGTGGGGAACTACGCAGCCGCGATGGCGGAATTATCGGTGAAGCGACGCTGGATTTTATCTCTCAGTTTCGCCTGGATTACGGCATTTTGGGGATCAGCGGCGTGGATATGGACGGCTCTTTACTTGAGTTTGACTATCATGAAGTGCGCACCAAAAAGGCGATTATTGAAAACTCCAGGCAGGTATTACTGGTGACGGACAGTTCTAAATTTGGGCGTAACGCAATGGTGAATATGGGGAGTATCAGCCTGGTAAATGCGGTTTATACGGATGCGATGCCGCCAGAAAGCGTAATGCAGGTGATTAAAGCGAATAATGTGCATCTGGAACTGTGTTAATTTTTCTTACGCGGAATAATCCCGCGTGATTAGTTCATATTTATAAATGACAGTTCGATTTGCAGCGCCCAGGCTGTCGCCAGAAGAATCATAAAATGGTAAAGCTCATGGAGATCGGTTTCTCCGTTATTAAGCGCCTCTTTCAATTCGTAGCATAATGCCTTATTTTCCAGGCTTAAGGTATACCAGTATGCGCCTCTACAAGTGTATTCCGTCAGGCGAATGATGGTAATAGTTTGGGACGGTAGTACGAAATAGAGATCGTTATACTGTAATCCGGGCTGGCGCTGCAAATTACGCGTGGCATAAAGCGTGTTATGAAACGGGGTATTTTTGTCACCTTTGATAGCAGGAAGCCACGTGGTGCCAGGCAGTATATTACCCAGTTGACGAATAATGCTTTCATTCCAGCGTTGAGTAAATTTTTCGAAATTATCGTGTTGACGAATAAAATCTGTTGAAAAAAAACTAGGAAGCCGCCAGAACTTAACCTGTTGATAATCAGAGTAAGTTTTTTGAAAATATATAGGGCTATTAATATCTTTTCGCGTGACTTGAAATAATTCTTCAGATAGCTCACGCGGTCTTGAATCAGGTATCAAATCTGTCTCTTTCCCAATGTTTTGTTCCTGCGTATTACTAACCTTTGAACTCGACCATGCACACAACAAATATCCGATAATACTTATAACAATACCGGTAAGTGCTCCATGATAAATAAAACTCCCGGCGGCAAAACCCAGGAAACAGAAGAAGTGAGGCAATATAAAGGCCGAATGTAGCCGCTTCCATTTATACCTGGCCAATATAGTTATGAAAGATAAAGCGCTAAAGGTAATAAGCGTCAGGTAAAAATGCGGGAAAACAAATGGAAGTGCTATAACGCCGGCAAGAGTGATTGCAAAAAGCATATTTCTTCCCTGAAACTCGCCTTTTATGTTTGATGCCCGGGCGCTGCGTTCAGCGCCCGGTATTTTAATAATAGGAGTGCTCGCCGCGCTGGTGCTCCGTTAAATCGCGCACCCCTTTCAGCTCAGGGAACTCAGCCAGAAGCTGCTTCTCAATGCCTTCCTTCAGGGTATAGTCGACCATCGAACATCCGTTGCAGCCGCCGCCGAATTGCAATATGGCGTAACCGTCATCGGTAATTTCCATTAATGATACGCGTCCACCGTGGCCAGCTAACTGAGGATTAACCTGCGACTGCAGCATATATTCCACGCGTTCGATGAGCGGCGCGTCATCCGCTACTTTGCGCATCTTCGCGTTAGGCGCTTTCAGCGTAAGCTGCGAGCCAAGCTGATCGGTGACAAAATCTATTTCAGCGTCTTCCAGAAAAGGCGCGCTGATTTCATCCACATAGGCTACCAGCGTATTGAATTCCAGCGCCGTATCCGTTGCCTCTACGGCATCCGGCGGGCAGTAAGAGACGCCGCACTCCGCGTTAGGGGTGCCAGGATTAATCACAAACACGCGAATTTGCGTGCCTTCTTCCTGATTAGCCAGCAGTTTGGCGAAGTGTGCTTGTGCAGCATCGGAAATACGGATCATAGCATCGGCCTAATAGTTGACTTATTTACCTGGTTATAATACGCCCATTGCGCATACGCTACAAGGTGCGACACAGACACCAGACCTGCAGAGACGCTGCGCCGCCCTGTTTTAGTACGCGCGCTATTTCTGAGACCGTGCTGCCAGTAGTGACGATATCGTCTACGATAGCGATATGACACCCTTCGACCGGGAATTCAAGGCGGAACGCATTTTTTAAGTTACGCGCCCGCTGGCGTGCGTTGAGGCGGTGCTGGATCCGCGCTGGCTGCGTGCGGATTAATTGCCCCGGGTGATGGGTGCACGGCAGCCAGTGTGCCAGTGATTCTGCCAGCAATGCACTTTGATTAAATCCGCGCCGCCACTGCCGACCGCGATGTAAGGGCACGCTCACTAATACATCAGGATATCTGATAAGGCCTGCACGCCTTGCCGCCAGCGCGCGCAGGAGCATCAGGCGCGCCAGCGGCTTTGCCAGCGCTGGCGTATGATTAAATTTAAATTGCTGTACGAACGTGCTTAACGGCGGCAGATATGCTCCTGCCGCCAGTAGTGATGACCACGGCGGCATTTTTTGCAGACAGCGGCCACATGCCTGACGCCCGCTAAGCGCCGGAAGCGCGCATCGCGGGCAGCATGGGCGTTCAGATAATAACGCGCTGGTACAGCGGCTACACATTCCATGCGATATCAGTGCCAGCGGCATTCTACATAGCCAACATTGGGCGGAGATTGTTAGCATTGGCTCCTCCTGATTGATAAAGAGAATCATAACCGATGAAGGAAATCTGGTGGCAAACCGTAGGCTCAGGAAATCGTCATCTTGTGCTGCTGCACGGCTGGGGACTGAACGCGGAAGTATGGTATTGCATTCGCGAGCGGCTTGCCTCGCAGTTTACGGTGCATTTGGTCGACCTTCCCGGGTTTGGGCGCAGTGCGGGATACGGTTCATTAACGTTGGCTGAGATGGCTGATGAAGTTTATCTGCGCGCCCCAGAGCAGGCCATCTGGTTAGGCTGGAGCCTGGGCGGATTGGTTGCGAGCCAGGTGGCGCTTGTGCATCCGGAAAACGTGACCGCGCTGGTGACCGTTGCTTCGTCCCCCTGCTTTTGCGCCCGCGATGATTGGCCGGGAATCAAATCGGAAATACTGGCCGGGTTTCAGCATCAATTACGGGATGATTTCCAGAGAACCGTAGAGCGCTTTTTGGCGTTGCAAACCCTGGGAACGGAAAGTGCACGTCAGGACGCCAGGCATTTAAAAGATGTCGTTTTGAATTTACCCGCGCCGCCGGTGGAGGTATTAAACGGCGGCCTGGAAATCCTTAAACAGGTGGATTTGCGCGCCTCGCTAGAGGGCATCAAAATACCGTTTTTGCGCCTGTATGGTTATCTGGACGGGCTGGTGCCGCGGCGCATCGCCGGGCTTCTCGACGGGCGCTGGCCGCACAGTGAAACGGTTATTTTCCCCAAGGCGGCTCACGCGCCTTTCATTTCTCACCCGCTTGAGTTCTGCTGTCAACAACGGGTAAAAAGTGATCCACTTACCGTCACCACCAACGGTC
>CALYPF010000197.1 GCA_945271245.1 uncultured Enterobacteriaceae bacterium
TGGATCAGTTTTCAACCGCTGGGGTGGATCAGTTTTGCACCGTTGGTAACAATTAATTCAGCGGTGCGCCGAGTACGGCCTAAATCGCTGGTGATAATATGCGTTATCCCCAGTAAACGCGCCCGCTGCGCTACCTGCCTCGCCTGCGCTTCTCCCATCTGCGTCAGCGGACTGTCAGATTGTCCCTGGATACGTCGCTGCGCGTTCCATTCCGTTTCTCCGTGGCGGACGAGATATACCTGTAACATAGCTTTACCCGTATACTGCTTTTCACAATTTAACAACAGAGTTCCATATATTATGAATCATGTCATCTGCGCGACGCACAATCCGGCAAAAACGCAGGCTATTCGTGAGGCTTTTGAGCAGATTTTTGGCCGCAAAAGCTGTCGGCTAGAAGCCGTTAGCGTCGAAAGCGGCGTGCCGGAACAGCCAATGGGAGATGAAGAAACGCGCAACGGCGCGCTAATTCGCGTCGCTAACGCAAAAAAACTACATCCCAACGCCGACTATTGGGTCGCCATCGAGGCCGGGATTGATAAGGACAGTACCTTCAGCTGGGTAATTATCGATAACGGCCAATGGCGCGGAGAAGCCCGCTCAGCCACGCTGCCTCTACCAAAATTGATTTTGGAACGCGTTCAGCAGGGAGAGTCACTGGGGGATGTGATGTCAGCCTGGAGCGGAATTGATGAAATAGGCCGCAAAGAAGGCGCTATTGGTATTTTTACCGCCGGGCACCTGTCGCGTAGCAGCGTGTATTCTCAGGCGCTCATCCTGGCCCTCAGCCCGTTCCACAATGATATTTATACGCGTTCCTGATTCAGCAAAACCTGTTCCAGCCAGGCCCGCAGCTCTGGCGGCGCTGATTTCAGACTATTAGAGCCGCGGGTAATCGTGGCAATCCCCGCCCCTAGCTCATTCTTCAGTTCACGCTGGCTCATTTTGCCGCGCAGCAGCTCTTCGACAATCCTTACCCGAGTACCCAGCGCGTCGCGCTCGTCCGGAGTAAGCATTAACGCCAGAAGCGGTAAATGAAGCTGCCGCTCATAGGCCGCCTGCAGCAGCGCCACAAAGCGCAGCCACTCCTCATCACTCTGTTCGCCAGAAAATGGAGATAATACAGTCATGTTATGCCGCCATACTATTAAACGAGTACGGCAGCATAGCATAACCGACGGGGATCAGTAACGGCTGCGCCACTCTGCATCCGTTAACAGCGCCGGGTGCCCCTTCCCCATAAAGTGGCGGTAGTAGGCATCGTAGGCCAGCACATTTTTTACATAGCCGCGCGTTTCCGAAAACGGAATACTTTCGATAAATGCCACTGAATCTAACCGACCCCCGCTGCTTCCCAGCCAGCGCCTGACGCGCCCCGGCCCCGCATTATACGCAGCAGATGCCAAAATGCGGTTTTGGCCAAACTGCTGATACACCGAATCCAGGTAGCGCGTCCCGATATTAATATTCATATCGGGATCTAAAAGCTGCTGTGCACTGCTATAGCCTGATACCCCAAATTTTGACACCGTATGCGCGGCGGTCGCCGGCATTATCTGCATTAACCCGGTCGCGCCAACCGGAGAGCGCACTTTGGGATTCCACGCGCTCTCCTGGCGTGAAATAGCCATTGCATAGCTGGCGTCAATCGATTTGTCACGGGTATAGCGATCGAAATAAGACTGATACGCCAGCGGGAAGCGCTCTTTCAAATGATCCCATAATTTGCCGGCAATGGTCGCCTGCACGCTAAGATCCCACCAGTCTTGCTCAAACGCGTAGCGCGCCAGGCCAGCCTGTTCCGATTTTGAACGACTTGACACCAGGTTTGCCCACTCACCGCGGGCGGTATTGTCCAGCCCCCAATACATTAACTCGCGAACCCGAGCCATTTCCGGCCCATTGGTCAGCGTCGAATTAACCTGCGGTGCATTTTCCACCTTCAGCGTGTAATCCTCCCCCAGGCGCTGCGCTGCTACCATCGGATAAAAGCCGCGTTTACCCACCAGGCTCTGGAGTAGAGTTTTTGCCTCATCTTCGCGGCCACGCTCCAGCAGGAGATCCGCCTGCCAGTATTTCCACTCTTCTTTTTCTTTGGCTTCCATCGGCAAGCGGGCAAGCCAGGTATTTAATCCTTTGCGATCGCCAGCGCCCAGCGCCATGCGCACGCGCCTTTCCAGCAAAGATGTCTCTCCTGAACGCATAATCGCGTCATCGCGCCAGTCGGCCTGCGCTGACGTAATATCATTTCCCATTAACCGCCATGCGACTATATCGCGCAGCGCCTGAATTTGCGCCTCAGATAGCTGCTGCTCCTGAGCCAGCGCCGGGATCATCAGACGCGCATTTTCAGCGTCCTGCCTTGCAACGCTTGCAAACGCCTGCTCGGCTAACTGACGCGTAAACGGGGTAGCGCCTACGCTACGGGCAAACGTCAATACGCTGTTCGGATCGTTCGCCAGCGCCGCCACCGCGCTGGCTATCGTGCGATAATCATCCGGCATTTCTGACGCCAGCCTCGATGCCAGCGCGGTATTTCCCGCCTTCATCGCCAGCCGAATACGCTCAAGATACTCCTCCGGCGTCTGGGTTCCTGAAGCACGCCAGGCCGAGAACAGCCGCCCGCAGGCGGACGGAAGATTTTTTCCGCTCTGCCAGAGTTCACGCGCGCCCTGCCAGGCCGACTGCGCCTGACCGGTATTCCAGCGCGCATAGTAATAATTACATTTAGCTTCAATTGATGCCGGCACCTGTGGGCTAAACGCCAGCAGGCCGCGCCAATCTTCCCGGCGCGCCAGTTCATTGACAAAGCGCGATGTCAGGCTGCGCGATAGCGGCAGCGTCGGATTAGCGCGCACGAACTGCGTCACCACAATCGCCGGCTCATTTTTGAGATCGTCGGTAATCTGTCGATACTGCAAATAAGGATAAAGCGGATAATCACGCAGGCCAGGCATAAGCTGCGCCACCACATCCATTTGTTTACTGTCCCACGCCTGTTTAATTTGCGCATACCGCGCACGCTGTGCTTCCAGCGAATCGGCTCGCGCCGACTGGCTTATAACCAGCGCGGCGATACCAAGCGCAAGGGCGCGCCAGACGGTCCGTTTGGCTTTTCCCACAAGAAGTCCTCACGTTATAACTAAAAGATGTCCCACACGGCGTCATGCCGTTCGTTACGCATGCCATTCATGCTAACCAAGCCATGTCGGTTATGCCACGTTCATGTCACATTTTTCCGCCATCGCGGGCCGAGCGGCGAAAAAAACGCACGTTAGGCACACAGTCCGGTAAGTATTACGAGACACTATCGGCTGGGCTTAAGACGCGAAAAAGGCTAAACTTCGCCACTGAATGACCCCATTTACCATGATAAAAGAGGCGAAGTCGCAACGTGGCTCAATTCGTTTATACCATGCATCGTGTCGGCAAAGTGGTGCCGCCTAAACGCCATATCCTAAAGAATATCTCGCTGAGTTTTTTCCCCGGCGCCAAAATTGGCGTACTGGGTCTTAACGGCGCTGGTAAATCCACCCTGCTGCGCATCATGGCCGGAATTGATACCGACATTGAAGGCGAAGCCCGCGCTCAGCCCGGTATTAAAATCGGCTATTTGCCGCAGGAACCGCAGCTTAACCCCGAGCACACCGTTCGGGAATCTATCGAAGAATCCGTTTCTGAGGTTGTAGGCGCCCTGAAGCGCCTGGATGAAGTCTACGCACTGTACGCCGATGCGGACGCTGATTTTGACAAGCTGGCTGCAGAACAGGGCAAGCTGGAAGAAATTATTCAGGCGCACGACGGCCACAATCTTAATATCCAGCTTGAGCGCGCGGCCGACGCGCTGCGGTTACCGGACTGGGATGCCAAAATCGCCAATCTCTCCGGCGGTGAACGCCGTCGCGTCGCTCTGTGCCGCCTGCTGCTGGAAAAACCGGACATGCTGCTGCTTGACGAACCGACCAACCACCTGGACGCCGAATCCGTCGCCTGGCTGGAACGCTTCCTGCACGACTTCGAAGGTACCGTGGTAGCGATTACCCACGATCGCTACTTCCTCGATAATGTCGCCGGCTGGATTTTGGAACTGGACCGCGGCGAGGGGATCCCATGGGAAGGCAATTACTCTTCCTGGCTTGAGCAGAAGGATCAGCGCCTGGCTCAGGAAGCGTCTCAGGAAGCCGCGCGCCGCAAATCCATTGAGAAAGAGCTGGAATGGGTGCGCCAGGGAGCCAAAGGCCGCCAGTCCAAAGGGAAAGCGCGCCTGGCCCGTTTCGAAGAGCTGAATAGTACGGAATATCAGAAACGTAACGAGACCAATGAGCTGTTTATTCCGCCTGGACCGCGCCTTGGTGATAAAGTCGTGGAAGTCAGTAATCTATGTAAATCCTATGGTGACCGGCAGTTGATTGACAATCTGTCATTCTCGGTGCCCAAAGGCGCCATCGTCGGTATTATTGGGCCTAACGGCGCCGGTAAATCTACCCTATTCCGCATGCTTTCGGGGCAGGAACAGCCGGACAGTGGAACGATTGAACTGGGCGAAACCGTGAAACTGGCCTCCGTAGATCAGTTCCGCGATGCGATGGATAACGGCAAAACGGTATGGGAAGAAGTTTCCGGCGGTCTGGATATTATGCGTATCGGCACCACCGAAATGCCGAGCCGCGCGTATGTCGGGCGCTTTAACTTCAAAGGCACTGACCAGGGCAAGCGCGTCGGTGAGCTATCCGGCGGCGAGCGCGGGCGCCTGCATCTGGCAAAGCTACTTCAGGTGGGCGGCAACATGCTGCTGCTCGATGAACCGACTAACGATCTGGACATTGAAACCCTGCGCGCGCTGGAAAACGCCCTGTTAGAGTTCCCAGGCTGCGCGATGGTCATCTCGCATGACCGCTGGTTCCTGGACCGTATCGCTACCCATATTCTGGATTATCAGGATGAAGGGAAAGTAGAGTTCTTTGAAGGCAACTTCACCGAGTACGAAGAGTATAAAAAGCGGACGCTTGGCGCTGAGGCACTTGAGCCTAAACGCATTAAATACAAACGTATCACTAAGTAAACGCTAATTAACGCTTCCTCCTAAGCCAGCCTGGCAGGCTGGCTTTTTTATTGCCAACTGAAAAGCACGTCCTATGGGCGTGGTCATCAACAGGTTTTGGTTTTGGTTTTGGTTTTGGTTTTGGTTTTGGTTTTGGTTTTGGTTTTGGTTTTG
>CALYPF010000198.1 GCA_945271245.1 uncultured Enterobacteriaceae bacterium
CTGGATCAGTTTTCAACCGCTGGGGTGGATCAGTTTTGCACCGTTGGTAACATCCGCCGGTAATCAGCGCTTTGCGACCAGCCAGGCGGCCTGAACCCCGGTAGCTGCTTTCCCCGTGATCGGGCACCGGCTGCATTTTGCTGGCAAGCCCGGGCCAGGGCTGCAATTGTTCTGAAAATGGCGGCATGGGGTAATTTGTGGAGAGGATGCCCTTCTTCTGTGAATCTGACATGAAAGCTCCTTTTTTGCATTAATGACACGGTTAAGCCTGGCATAAATGCGCTGTTTGTCGCGCAATGCCGGTGAGAAAATCTAATGACGGCGGTTGGCGGGCGGGATTAAAAAGGATAAAAGTGCGCAGGTGGCCAGGGCGATGGCATTACTCAAAAGGCCATGGCGATGGTGGAGTACAGAGGTGGTTAACCAGGAATAGGCGGCTAAGCGAAACGCCACTCCTGAGCAGAATAATCGCTTAATTGGGCCAGTATAAAGAACGTTCTCAGAACTGCCGCGATGCCGCCAAAAACAGAAGAGCGCCTGATTGGACAGGCGCTATCTTGCAGGGTTACCAGCTATATTTAATGCCCAGCATTGCTTCCGTATTGCTGTAGCCTTTATCCCCTATTTGCTGCCCGACATTGCCCCACGCCGTAAGATTGCGCGATAGCTGTCCTTCCACGCCGGTTTTAATTTCGCCTATATTGCGTGCGCCATCCTGCACCTGGCGTACTTCGTTGAGTTGTGCGCTCCAGTTACGGGTGTTATGAAGCCAGTTAGCTTCAATAAAGGGTTGAAATTCCCGTACCTTACCGTTATCCAGTGCGCTATGGCCTTTCAGGAACAGGCGGGCGCCAAGGCGAGTCTGGATATTACCGTCGCCGTCGCTGCTTACCCGGGTGCCGTTTCGCTCGGTGTGATTATCTGCCTTTACACCCATCCAGGTTACCTGGCCCTGCGGCTGGATGTATACCGAATTTAACGTTTGTTTGCTGCCGTTAAATTCGCCCACTTTCCAAGTATATCCGCTTTCCAGCGAGGCGATAAAGCCTTTTGCGTCATACGTTTCTTCAGACAAACCTTCGCCATTAACGTGATTTTTAAACCAATTGTACTGTGCCCAACCGTCTACATAGAGGCCGGTTTTTTCAGCGTCGTTGGCGTACCAGGTGCCATACAGACCTGCGCTATAGCCATTAACCTCGCCTTTCGATGAATAGCCCGTTGTGCTGGAGCGGGTGTGGCTGTGGTTATTACCATAACCGCCCATAATGCCCAAGTGCCCACGATTGAGGCCATTGCTGCTCCACTGGGCGATATCGCCGCCCAGCATGACGACATATTGATTACTGGTTGTTTTCAGCGCGCCGCTTCCATCGCGCCAGCCGTTATGAGTGCCAACCTGGCGTAACCACAGTGAGGTGGCTCTACGTTCCCCGGTCAGTGCGTCCGTATATTGTGTTTCGCCAAGTCTGTCATGCAGGCGCGTGATAAACATTGAATTAGCCGCCGCCAGGTTTGCGATATAACTTGCAGATTCCGGGCGAATCATTACATCGCTCGGGTTAGGCGGTGTATCTGGGTCCGTGGGGTCCGTCGGGTCTGTAGGATCGGTTGGGTCTGTAGGATCGACGGGAGCGACTCTTCGATTAGTTAAATACCAGTTGCTGCTATTATCGCCCGTGCCGCGCCCCAACCGGTAATCATATGCGCCTGCGACAATACGGCCATCCTGAAGAAAGTTGCCTGCGGAGTTGCCGGCGATATTAATCAGTTCTATGCCGTTGAGCGTTCTGGCGCCACTGCCGCCTGCGTTAGTCACGCTGACATAAGTGGTACCGCTAGTGTCGCCTTTGACCGTCATGTGGTCGGTGGCTGAATTATCATCGCCTAACGCGGTGTTGAACGCGATTTTTCCACCGTTCCCGGCGTAGTTGCCGTTAACGGTGAGCGTGTTGCCTGGCAGGGTATTTTCGCCGACCTGGCCGACCTGAATGCGTCCGCTATTTGTCAGGTTGCCGCCAATAGTGAGCGTATCGTGGGAGGCTACTGCGAGCGGTGTTATCCTGGCAACCGCAGATGGTGGTATTGAAGGATCCTACAGGTTCTGGCTACCGACCTGCAGCATGCTTTTGTTGTCTACGTCGCCGGTGACAGTACCATTACCCGCCAGTACGCCGTCATCAATATTGACTAATGAGGTGGCGAGCGTTAGCGGATTGTCGCGGCTACCGAAAATCAGCCCGCCCTGATAGATATCTGTGCGACCTGTGTAGCCAACATTGGCGTCGCTGAGTGTCACGATGCCCGCGCCTTCTTTCCAGAGGTTTCCTGTGCCAGTAACGCTATTTTTTAACGCCCAGTCGCCGTAGGTGGAAAGCACTAACGTACCTTCGTCGTGGATTGTAGAAGTTCCAAGATGTTTTGCTTCCCTGGCCGTCAGCTTACTGTCTTTATCAATATTGAATGTACCGCTGAACTGGCTGTTATCGCCTGCAAGCGTTGTTTGTGTGGCGTTAAGATTAACTTCGCCGCTGTTACTCAAACGATTATTAAGGATACCGCTTGCCTGATTTAAGTTAAGCTGCCCGGCGTTGTCGATACCGCCGCTTCCCAGACCGGACGCGCTGTCCAAATTAATGATAGCGCCGTCATGAATGGCAGTGTTTGCCTTAAGTGTCTGATTTTCCCCGTTGATATCCAACGTTCCCGTATTGAGCGTGAGCTGACCGGCGCCGGTCAGGCCTCCGTTTATAACCCCACCCCGGTCTACGGTCAGACTACCGCCATGAATATCAATTTTGGATTTTTCTGCGGTTTCAACGCGTCCTACGCTTTGGGTATGACCGTTCATATCCAGCGTTGTATCACTGGCCATTTTGAGCAGTGATGTATTACCAAGGACACGATCGTTGCTCATCAGCAGGTTGCCGCTGCGTACAATGGTTACGCCAGTATAATCATTATCTTTGTTTGAGAGTGATACCGTATTGCCGGTGCTGTCGATAGCGAGATCGCCGCTGCCTGTGACTTTCGCGCTGAGATCTGCCGCAGCGCCGCTGGCTGTGCCATCGGCGCTCAGGCGCAGGGCGTTATCATCGCTGCCTTTCAGGTCAACCTGTTTAAGGGCATAGGCAACATATAAGCCATCCTGATTTTCGCCAGAGGAGAGACGCCAGTCCCAGGTACCTTCGGCGACGGAATTTCCGTCCTGAATAATATCTTAAGTTACGCCATTGCTGATAACGCTGCCATCGCCGTCCACCAGCGTCAGGCTGCCGCCGCCGCCGGTGACTTTGTCGTCCGTGCCGGCCAGTTTAATCGTAGTGTTGGCATCGTCCTGGGAAAGTAGCGGGACATCGCCAGCTGGCGTAGGTCTATCGTTCAGAGCATTGCCGACGTTTACTTTGACCGTGCCACTGCCGCTTAAATCCAGATTTTTAGCGGTTTGAAGGGTATTGCTGGCCCGAGTATTGCCCGGTGCGACGCTGCCAAAATCAACGGTTCCGCCATCGAATGCCAGGCCGCCGATATGCTGTTCGCCTGAGCCGACGGTGGTAATACTGTCTTTTCCTGCTTGTAGCGTTGCATCGGTGAGCGCCTGAGTATTACGTCCGCTCAGGTCGAGCGTACCGTTGCCCAGCGCCAGGGTGCCGGCAAATTTATCTCCAGCGTTGTTATCAGTAAAGTTGAATGCTTTGCCACCGGTGTCGGTACTGAGTGTGCCGGTGCCGCTCAGATGGCTCTTAAAGGCGACTGCGTCGTCGTTTTTTATCGCCAGAGTACTGTTGGCGTCGATGTTATAACCCGTATTGGCGTTGTCGTTTTTCGCGTCACCGAGCGCCAGTAAATTGTGGTCAAGCGTCAGGGTGGAACCGTTAGTTAGGTTGATATGTTCAAGGCCAGCCAGAAGATTAGCATCGCTATGAACATATTCGCTGTTGTCCATATTCAGGGTGTCGTTGCCGGCTCCCCCGTCAATCGTAGGTGATGAAGCGGTGGTAGTCGCATCCAGATTTTTAAGTTCGATAAGATCGTTATCGCCCTCCATCTGAATTGCGCCTTGAATAGTGCCGCCATTTTCCCAGTGGAAAAGGTCGTCACCGTTGCTCATTTTAATATCACCTTTAACGGTACCGCCGGTAATAGTCACGCTGTCGGTGCCGCCGCTGACGCTGATATTACCGCCAATAGTACTGTTACCGCTGATGATAATGGTATCGTCGCCAAAGCCGGTAACAAGGTTACCGACGATTTCGCCG
This sequence comes from uncultured Enterobacteriaceae bacterium, assembly GCA_945271245.1. Lineage (GTDB taxonomy): Bacteria > Pseudomonadota > Gammaproteobacteria > Enterobacterales > Enterobacteriaceae > Apirhabdus > Apirhabdus apintestini. The sequence goes on from CALYPF010000198.1 coordinate 4,260, forward strand.
CCGGACATATCGAAAATATTATTTTCGAGTTTCATGTTGACGCGGCCGATTTTACCGCCGGTCATTTTGGCAACATCGCCGTCTTCAAACGCGCCGGTAATGGTGCCACCGCTCATTGTAAAGGTATCGCGACCGTCGCCTTGTTCGAGGGCACCGAGCGTTCCGCCGCTCATTATAAAGTCATCAATCCCATTCCCCTGGGAGAGTGTTCCGGTAATGCGACCGTTACGAATGTCGGCTTTGTCCACGCCGTCGCCCTGTGCGATGTCGCCATTGATAGTTCCGTCGGTCACCAGCAGAGTATCGTTACCGCTGCCGAAAGTGACGGCATTGCCGCTACCGGGAGTAATATTGCCGCTGTTGTTTAGCGTATTGCTACCGTTACCCTGGAATACTATGCCAGGGCCGGAAGTGCCCGTAATGGTGCCCGCGTTGGTCAGCGTACTGCTGCCTGTGCGCAGAAGTACTCCAGACGTTGAACCGGTAAGTGCGCCAGCGTTCACAACTTTACTGCCGTCTCCCAGTGAAAGTGCGGGGCCATTACTGATATTCAATACACTGCCTTGATCGATGTTAACGGTGACGTTAGTCACTCCGTTTGCGCTAACGACCCCGGTGGTATCCGGATTTGGTGTTACCAACGGTGCAAAACTGATCCACCCCAGCGGTTGAAAACTGATC
>CALYPF010000199.1 GCA_945271245.1 uncultured Enterobacteriaceae bacterium
CCGTAATCTCCAACCTGATCCCGGTTTAATGTCGTACCTCTAGTGAATCAATACAGCCGTTCCAGACGCGAATGGTCGGCCCTAAATAACCGCCATTAAATCCACAAACCTGCGCTTTTGCTCCGCCGGTAAACGACCAGTGCGCGGATTGAAGAGTCAGAAACAGGGGCTGCCCGCGCCGAGACTCCAGTAAAGGCGGCAGTGGCAAAGAGGGGCGCTGGCTGGCCGCTTGAACGCGCAGCGGCAGCGCGCCAGCGCAAACCGCCATCCCTGAAACCTGCATAAACTGACGCCGGCTAAGTGACATCGTGGCTCCCTATAGGCCGAATGAGGACAGTCATTCGGAAAAGTTAATTCGTCTGCTTCCTTGTGACGGCGTCGGCGCCTTCGCGATCGGCGACTTCATGGTTTAGCGCGTCAATTTTATCCAGCATAATTTGCCGGCAATGCGCCGCCAGTTCTCGCACCTGATCTTTACCGTAATTACGGGTATCTACCGGCGGCAGCATTTCCACTATGACTAATCCGTTATTCCAGCGGTTCAGTTTGATTTTATTGCTGGTATTCGAGACGCACACCGGAATAATCGGCACCCCGGCGGCGATAGCCGCATGAAACGCGCCGGTTTTAAACGGCAGCAGGCCGCGACCGCGGCTGCGCGTCCCTTCAGGGAACATCCAGATAGAAATCTTACGTTTGCGGAACTGGTTAACGACTTCGGCAATGGTGCTATGCGCTTTTGTGCGATTATTTCTGTCGATAAGTAGGTTTCCGGTAAGCCAGTATAGCTGCCCAAAGAAAGGTATCCATACCAGGCTCTTCTTTCCTACCGTAACGGTTGGCGGCAATACAATACGGGCCGCAGTTACCATATCGTAGTTATTTTGGTGATTTGCAATATAAATAGCGTTGCCAAACTGCTCCGCGCCCTCTGGAAGGCGGGTTTCCACTTTCAAACCAAAAACCCGGGCTAAGCGCCCAAAAAGGTGGCCAAATGTGGCGACGTGGCGCGGATTTCTCGGGCTAAACAGACACCAGACCGATCCCAACAGGCAGACTAAAATGCTGTAAATAACCACAATGATAAAGCGAATAATAGCTAGCATAACAACCTCTGAAGTCCGGCCCGTCGGCGAAAGCCGGTTTTACGCGATGTACGTAAGCGCCAGGGCAATCTGAAACCATGACTTTTATGCGCATCGCAACGACAAACAATGACTTTAATGGAAATAATCCTACCGCAGGTGTGCCAGCCCTCCCGTCAGCGAAAGGGCGGCTCGTATTATGCCTCGTCTTCGCCGCGCTTTTGCGGTGACTCAACGTCGATTCTATCGATGCGCTGTAGCCCGCGCATCAGCGTACCGCTGCGCCCGCGCTCAGCGCGCACCTTCTGCAGTTCCTCAGGGCGAAGTTTTAGCTTACGTTTACCAACGTGAATCGTTATCGCACTCTGCGGCGGCAATATCGTCAGCCACGCCAGGCGGTCATCGCCTTTTGCGGCATCTGCTGCTGGTATCGATATGATTTTATTACCTTTACCTTTCGATAGCTGCGGAAGGTCACCTACCGGGAACATAAGCATACGCCCCGCCGCCGTAATCGCAAGCAGCATATCGTCATCGCCGTTCAGTTCCAGAGGCGGTAGCACGCGCGCATTTTCCGGCAAAGAAATCAGAGCTTTACCGGCACGGTTACGCGCAACAAGATCGCTAAAGGTGCAGACAAAACCATATCCCGCATCAGACGCCATGAGCAGTTTGCAGTCCTCCGGCGCCATCAGCACCTGTTCAACCACGGCGCCCGGCGGCAGCGTCAGTTTCCCGGTGATAGGTTCTCCCTGACTGCGGGCGGAAGGCAGCGAGATAGGATCGATAGCATAGCTGCGCCCGGTCGAATCAATAAACACCGCTGGTTGATTGCTCTTCCCTTTCGCTGCAGCGAGGAAGCTATCGCCGGCTTTATAATTCAGTCCGCCCGGATCGATATCATGCCCTTTGGCGCTGCGTACCCAGCCCATTTGTGACAGCACAATAGTGACCGGCTCAGAAGGCAGCATGTCATGCTCGTTCATCGCCTTCGCTTCTTCGCGCTCGTGCAGCGGCGAACGGCGCTCATCGCCATAGGCTTCCGCATCGGCCTGCAGCTCTTTTTTCAACAGCGTATTCATGCGGCGCTCTGAACCCAGCGTCGCCTGCAGCCAGTCGCGCTCTTTCTCCAGTTCGCCCTGCTCGCCGCGAATTTTCATCTCTTCCAGTTTAGCGAGATGGCGCAATTTGAGTTCCAGAATGGCTTCCGCCTGGGTGTCGCTCAGGGCGAAACGGGACATCAGCACCGGCTTAGGTTCATCCTCTGAGCGGATGATATGAATCACTTCATCGATATTCAAAAATGCCGTTAGCAAACCGTCCAGGATATGCAGGCGCTTAAGCACCTTTTCCAGACGATAATTCAGGCGACGGCGCACCGTGCTACGGCGGTACACCAGCCATTCAGTGAGGATCTCGTGCAGATTCTTCACCGCAGGCCGCCCGTCCAGGCCTATCATATTGAGATTAACGCGATAACTTTTTTCCAGATCGGTGGTCGCGAACAAATGATTCATCACCTGTTCCACATCCACCCGGTTAGAACGCGGAACGATAACCAGTCGCGTAGGGTTTTCATGATCGGATTCATCGCGCAAATCGTCGACCATCGGCAGTTTTTTCGCCCGCATTTGGCTGGCGATTTGTTCAAGAACCCGCGCGCCGGAAACCTGGTGCGGCAGGGAAGTAATGACAACGGCACCGTCTTCTTTTTTCCAGACTGCGCGCATACGCACCGAGCCGCGACCGTTCTGATAAATTTTACGAATTTCGCTGCGCGGAGTAATGATTTCCGCCTCGGTGGGGTAATCCGGGCCGCGCACAATGTCCAGCAGTGAATCCAGCGAGGTTTCCGGGGCATCGATCAGCGTAATTGCCGCCTGCGCCACTTCTTTTAAATTGTGCGGCGGGATGTCAGTCGCCATCCCAACGGCAATGCCCGTAGTGCCATTAAGCAGGATATTCGGCAGCCGGGCGGGTAACATTTTCGGTTCATTCAATGTGCCGTCGAAGTTAGGCACATAATCGACGGTGCCCTGCCCCAGTTCACCCAGCAGCACTTCCGCGTATTTTGATAGCCGCGATTCGGTATAACGCATAGCGGCAAAGGATTTAGGGTCATCCGGCGCGCCCCAGTTGCCTTGGCCGTCCACCAGCGGATAGCGATATGAGAAAGGCTGGGCCATCAGCACCATCGCCTCATAGCAGGCGCTGTCGCCGTGCGGATGGTATTTCCCGAGCACGTCCCCAACGGTGCGGGCGGACTTTTTAAACTTAGCGCGCGCATCCAAACCCAGTTCCGACATCGCATAGACAATGCGGCGCTGTACCGGCTTCAGGCCATCGCCGATAAACGGCAGCGCGCGGTCCATGATGACGTACATGGAATAATTAAGGTACGCATTCTCGGTAAATTTATGCAGCGCGAGACGCTCTGCACCCTCCTGAGTCACATCACTCATTGCTAATTAATCCTCAGACAGTCTGTCCACCGTAGGCGAAACGGCAATATTGCCGGGGATAATACAGGATCTACCTTGTGGAATCACAGGGAAGGGCAATTATTGCGCTTACCGCAAAAGACTTTGCGCATTTCTAACATATATTAGCGTTGCTCAACCTATTAGAATAAGCCCCATAGATTACGAGGAGTTAACCGATTATGAGCAACATTCTGATTATCAACGGCGCAAAAAAATTCGCCCATTCCAACGGCCAGCTTAACGATACATTGACTGAAGTCGCGGAGTCTTACCTGCGCGACGCAGGCCATAGCGTACAGGTCACCCGCGCGGACGCTGATTACAACATTAACGCGGAAGTCGAAAAGTTCCAGTGGGCCGATGTTATTATTTGGCAAATGCCCGGCTGGTGGATGGGCGCGCCGTGGACCGTTAAAAAATATATGGACGACGTTTTTACCGAAGGGCACGGCACTCTGTATGCCAGCGATGGCCGCACACGTAAAGATGCCTCTAAAAAATATGGCTCAGGCGGTCTGATGCAAGGAACGAAATATATGCTGTCGCTAACCTGGAATGCACCGATGGAAGCGTTCGATGATAAAGCGCAGTTTTTCCACGGCGTAGGCGTTGACGGCGTGTATCTGCCTTTCCATAAAGCAAATCAGTTCCTCGGTATGGAAGCGCTGCCCACTTACATCGCGAATGACGTTATTAAAATGCCCGATGTGCCTCGCTATATCGAAGAATACCGCAAGCATCTTAGCGAGATTTTTGCTTAACTGTAGACCGGTTTTCATTCTGCATAGTCTAACGGCTGCGCGAAAACGCGTGCGTCGACACCATTACCATTACCGGGCGCTTTGCGCCCGGTATGCTCGTTGAGCACACTGCCGCACAGGCCCGCAGCATATAACGAATTCACGGAAAGGAGTGAGTCATCATGATTACAGTGATTGCGGATATCCGCACCCGCCCTGGCCAGCATCATCGCCAGGCCGTTTTAGACGCCTTTGCCGGCATCATCCCTACGGTACTTCAGGAAGCTGGCTGCCACGGCTATACCCCGCTGGTTGATAACAACGCCGGGGTTGAGTTTCAAACCTGTGTACCAGATGCCATTACTATGCTGGAGCACTGGGAAAGCATCGAGCATCTTCAGGCGCACATTGCCACCCCGCACATGCAGGCCTGGTCCGCAGAAGTTAAAGAGCACGTGCTAGAGACGCGGATTCGGATTTTGGAAGTTGCTGTCAACAACGGGTAAAAAGTGATCCACTTACCGTCACCACCAACGGTCTAA
>CALYPF010000200.1 GCA_945271245.1 uncultured Enterobacteriaceae bacterium
AGACCGTTGGTGGTGACGGTAAGTGGATCACTTTTTACCCGTTGTTGACAACAACTCTTTGATTACAATAAAATTCATAATAATTAACTTACATGAAGACTTGAATAACACTTTATCGTGAGTGGATACCCTTACAAAAACGGGTGTTTTCTGGCGTTGCCTGAATGGCTACAATATACGGCTAATGCCGCAAGAAGCTTGAGGAAGCATAGCAATGAGCGAGACTATCGAAAAGATCCAGCGCCAAATCGAAGAGAACCCTATTTTACTGTATATGAAAGGTTCGCCCAAATTACCGAGCTGCGGTTTTTCTGCTCAGGCGGTTCAGGCACTTGCCGCATGCGGTGAGCGCTTTGCCTACGTGGATATCCTGCAAAACCCTGACATTCGCGCCGAACTGCCTAATTATGCCAACTGGCCGACCTTCCCGCAGTTGTGGGTGGATGGTGAATTGGTTGGGGGCTGCGATATTATTATTGAAATGTATCAGCGCGGCGAACTACAGGCGCTGATTAAAGACGCTGCGGCGAAGTACAACACCGAGACGCCTGACGCGCAATAAAACTATTGGCTAATGTTGATTTACAAACGCAGCCCCAGCAGGGCTGCGTTTGCTATAGTTCTAACCCACCGTCAGCGCGCTGACGATACTCCCTAAAAACTCGAATCTGTCAGGATTCCTCAGGCTGCGGTAGCGGCCAGCCACCCAGACGCTTCCAGCGATTAACTATTTCGCAAAACAATTCTGCGGTACGTTCTGTGTCATAAAGTGCCGAATGCGCCTGGCTTGCATCAAAAGAAATTCCTGCCGAAATACAGGCTTTTGCCAGCACGGTTTGCCCCAGTGCCAGCCCGCTAAGCGCGGCGGTGTCAAAAGTTGCAAATGGGTGAAACGGGTTGCGTTTTAGGCCCGCGCGTTCGGCCGCTGCCATAGTAAAACCGTGATCGAATGTTGCGTTATGCGCAACAATGATAGCGCGATTGCAGCTTGCATCTTTCATACCTTTGCGTACGGCTTTAAAGATAGCGTGCAGCGCCTCGTATTCGGTAACCGCGCCGCGCAGCGGATTATGTGGGTCAATACCATTAAATGCCAGAGCGTCCTGATCAAGGATGGCGCCTTCAAAAGGTGCAACGTGAAAGTGCAGCGTCTCATCAGGAGATAGCCAGCCGTTCTCATCCATTTTTAACGTGACGGCGGCGATTTCGAGCAGGGCATTGGTCTTAGCGTGAAAACCAGCGGTTTCTACATCGATGACGACGGGGTAGAAACCGCGAAAGCGATCGCAAAGCGCGGCACGTTGAGCATTATCTGGCATGGGAATCTCTTGTAACGAAAAAACGGCGGATATTATGGCAAATTTTATAATGAGTTGCAGCATGCGAGGGAATAATCCCCCGCTGATATTAATTAATTACCCAGACCTTTCCCGGCGTCCTTTTCTTCAATCAACTCAATTTTATAGCCGTCAGGATCTTCTACAAACGCAATTATCGTTGCGCCACCTTTGACCGGACCAGCTTCGCGGGTAACATTACCGCCATTCTGGTGAATGCGCTCACAGGCTTCAGCCGCGTTATCGACGCTAATAGCGATATGGCCATAAGCATTACCTAAATCGTAGCTATCGACGCCCCAGTTATAGGTGAGTTCCAGCACCGTTTCTTCACTTTCGGCACCATAGCCCACGAAAGCGAGAGAATATTTATATTCAGTATTTTCACTGGTACGCAGTAGTTTCATCCCCAAAATATGCGTGTAGAAATGGATAGATCGCTGTAAGTCACCGACACGTAACATTGTATGAAGAAGCCGCATAAATTCCTCTTAAAATAATAAGTTAGATCATGAGTTATCTGTCATTGTACAGTATAGCGGCGCTGGCGCGCCGCTATCAATGCGTACAATCTTAGAGCGTTGGATAATCGATATATCCCTCTTCGCCACCGCCGTAAAAAGTCTCCGGGCGCGGTGAGTTCAGAGGAGCGTTATGATGCAGGCGATTAACCAGATCGGGGTTAGCGATGTAAGTACGCCCAAAGGCAACAGCATCGATATAGCCTTTATCCAGTAACGTTTGGGCTTTCTCCTGCGTATACGAACCCGCACCGATAATCACGCCGCTGTATTGTTGACGTATTTGCTGACGGAAAGCATCTGAATAAGGTTGGCCACCAGCCCAGTCAGGCTCAGAAATGTGTAAGTACGCCAGGCCGCGTTTACTAAGCTCCTTAATAAGCCATAGCGCCGCCTCTTCCTGCCCCTCGCTGTTATCGATACCATTGAACGGGCCCAGCGGGGAAATGCGGATGCCGATACGATCGGCAGACCATGCTGCAATTGATGCATCTACAACTTCCAGCGTCAGCCGCGCACGGGCTTCAACGCTACCGCCATAATCATCAGTGCGTTTATTCGCTGCAGGTGACATAAACTGATCTAATAAATAGCCATGGGCTGCATGCAGCTCTACCAGATCGAAATTGGCCTCGCGCGCATTGCAAACCGCCTGAGCAAAGTCATGAATAATTCCTGGAATTTCTTCGCGTTCCAGCGCTCGGGGAATATCGGTATCGACGCGCACGGCTTTACCGTCTTTATCGCGAAGCGTTGTTCGCGTTGGTGCCTGAATCGCGGAGGGGGCGACCGGAGCCTGTCCGCCCGGCTGTAAACTGGAGTGAGAAATGCGCCCGGTGTGCCATAACTGTACGGCTATGCGGCCGCCTTCAGCGTGTACCCCCCGCGTTATTTGCTGCCAGGCGGCTATTTGTTCTGCGCTGTGCAGGCCGGGTGCGCCGGCATAGCCTTTCGCCTGTGCGGATATCTGTGTGGCTTCGCTAATGATCAATCCTGCGCTTGCTCGCTGGCGATAATATTCCGCCATGAGCGGGGTTGGGATATCGCCCGGTTCGATGCTCCGAAGGCGAGTTAATGGAGCCATGAAAATACGATTTGGCACGGTGATAGCGCCAATGCGCAGCGGCGTAAATAGTATTTGGGTTGTCATCGTAACTCCTTTAATCATCCAGTGAGTGGTTAGCTGAAACGTGTGAAATCGAGGCAGACTTCAGATAAGGAATATGGCTAAGCAATGGGCGAGGGCAGCATACGTGCGACGTGCGATATGGCTTCATCCAGCGCTTTACTATTTCGAAATATTTTTGTTTGCAAACAGGCGCCAAGCCACAGGGCATGGAATACGTGTGCCAAGGCGTAAGGGGTATCGGGCAATGTAAAACATCTCATCTGTACGCCGCGAATAAGCGCTTCTGACAGTATCGTGATGAGCTGTGCGGCTCCATCCTGTAACGTTGCGCGCATCTCGTCTGAGAGATCGCATACTTCAGCCGACAGTTTTACGGTTAAACATTCTCCACAGGGATTGAGCGGGGTGAAATTTTTGCGCTGCAGACTGTACCATTCCAGAATCAAATCACGCATATTGCGGTCGCGGCGCGTAAAATGTGCTGTCAGGTGCGCGTTTGATTTATCGTTGTATCGCCTGAGTAATGCGACGCCAAAAGCCTCTTTTGACTGGAAGTAATGATAAAACGATCCCTTTGGTACACCCGCCTGATGTAATAATTTACTTAACCCCATGCCGGTAAAGCCCAGCTTCAGACTAAGTTCCTCACCAATATCTAACAAATGATCGCGGGTTGAATGTTCGGTTTTTTGCATCATAGAGACAATGTAATAGACCGGTCGGTCTAGGGCAAGTGAAAATGTTATTTTTTTGTACCATCATGTTTAAAAAGCATTAGGAAAACGAGTGAGTTTTATATCTCGTAATCAAAGAGGACTAGATAAGATCAATTGCACAGGCAAGCGTTAAGAAAAGCACTCAGATTTTTCTACAACTCAGCGTTGACGAAGAGCCTCAGGCCCTAAGCTTTGGATTAGAGCGACGCTTTAATACTTATTGTATTGATGAGATCTTATTGTAGATATTTTATTAAATGGAATTTAAAAAAATGAGATATATGTGTTTTCATTAATAGTAAGGTGTGCTCCCGGGAAAGGCTTCCTTACTTTCCCGTCAATGAAGTGAGCGGCATTCTGTGCTCAGCTTGCAAGAGCGGAAATAAAGGGCTTGAATGATATATATACGTTGGCAGGAGGTGAAATGAATGCCGGAACAATTGGAGTTTTTCCCAATCCCCAGCCCCTGCCGCGGTATTTGTCAATCCGATGAACGGGGCTACTGCCGCGGTTGTATGCGCAATCGGGAAGAGCGTTTTCAGTGGCAAAGCATGAGCGACGCACAAAAATATCACGTTTTGCGTCTTTGTCGCCAGCGTTGGGCTAGACGGTTGCGCGCTGAAAAAGCTGCCTCAACGCGTGAAGAAGAACCGACGCAATCCTCGCTGTTTTAGTTTTATTCTAAATATATATTTTTAACCTAATCCTGAGATCTTTCACGCATTTACGACTTTTGTAGCTGCCTCTGCGCGGCTTAGCTGGATATACTGCACCTTAGTTTATTCAGGAGATAGTCGTCATGCAGCGTATTGGTATCGCTCCGCAAGGTCCTGTGTTCTCACGCATGGTTATGGGTTACTGGCGCTTGATGGACTGGGGAAAATCAGCGCGACAATTAGTGGATTTCATCACCGAGCATCTGGAATTAGGCATAACAACGGTCGATCATGCAGATATTTATGGCGATTACCGCTGTGAAGCGGCATTTGGTGTTACCAACGGTGCAAAACTGATCCACCCCAGCGGTTGAAAACTGATC
>CALYPF010000201.1 GCA_945271245.1 uncultured Enterobacteriaceae bacterium
GATCAGTTTTCAACCGCTGGGGTGGATCAGTTTTGCACCGTTGGTAACATCTGGAGAGATGTAGTGGGCAAGTCACTAAAAGAATTTTTGAATCAACCCGTCTTTTTACGCGAACCCACCGCTGAAGAGATTGAACTGGCGGCATTACTGAATGGCAGTGTCGTCAATTCTCCTGTGGCGTTGCCTCAGGGGCCATTTTCTCGTGAAGAGGCAACCGCCCTGGTGGCGCAGTACACCAATGTCAGTATCGAGAACGAGCAGGGTACCTTTTTCCAGCTTGTTGTACGGGATGAAGAAGGGATGTTGAAGAAATGCGCGTGGAGCTTTGAGACTGACGTTGGGCCATTACTGAACAGCGCCCTTGCCAGCTACAGAGCCAAAAAACAGCAGTAAGAAGGTGCCCTGTCGGAGCTGTCACTCCGCAGGGCCAGACAATCATTAATACTGAGAGGTACTAAATCATGACAATTGCAGATGTTAAATCAAAAGCATCAAAAAAGGCCAGCAAGAATAAAACAGTGGTAAACGAGGCGCTTAAAGCTGCCCTCGATGCCGCTGTCATTGAGTACGTTCCGCTGTCCGATCTTATTAAATCACCGCTGAACGTGCGCACTATCCCCTATACCACCGAGAGCGTTAAGCGGCTGGCTAACTCTATTGAAAGCCTCGGGCTGCTTCACAATCTGGTCGTTCACTCCCTGCCAGAGGGTAAATCCGGTGTGGCTGCAGGTGGGCGACGTCTTACCGCGCTGACGCTCATGTCCGAAATGGGTCGTATCAAACCTGATTATTTGGTTCCGGTTAAACGTGTCAGTGACGAGCTTGCTGTTGAGGCTTCTTATGCCGAGAACAACGAACTGGAAACTATGCACCCTGCCGAGCAGATCACAGCGTTTGGAACGCTGGCGGCGCAGGGAAAAACTCCCGCACAGATTGGCGATGTACTTGGCTACGGCTCCCGCCACGTCCAGCGCATGCTTAAGCTGTCAAATCTCGCTCCCTCACTGATTGAAAAGCTCGCACAGGATGAACTCACTGTTGAGCAGTGTCAGGCGCTTTGCCTCGAAGATGATCAGTCTCGTCAGGTAGAAGTCTATGAGAGCGTTAAGGCCAGCTGGGATAGAGCGCCAGCGCACCTCCTGAAAAATGCCATCACGGACACTGAAATGCGTGTCGACTCCCCTAAGTTTGTGTTTATCGGGCGTGAAGATTACGAGGCCGCAGGGGGATATGTGCGCGAAGACCTGTTCAGCCAGCAGGAAGGAGAGGGAACCGCCGACAGCGTACTGGTTGAACGTCTGGTGCAGGAAAAGCTGGATCGCATTGCTCAGGAGATTCAGCAGCAAGAAGGCTGGGAATGGAGCCGTGGTCGTGCAGCCCGTATCTGGCATCACGGGGAGGACGCGAACGAATTTGTTCTTCCAGACGTTCCCAATCCGGTTTATACCCCCGAACAGCAACAGCGTCTTAACGAGCTAAAGGAGCAGTGGGATAGCTATGACTCCCGTTGTGAGGAGACAGATGCACTTGAGGAAGAAATCAACGCGATAGAACAGGCCGGAGTGATTAGCGCGTGGACTGACGAAATGAAGTCAGGCGCAGGGGTGGTGGTTAGCCTGTATAACGGACAGGTGAATGTTCAGCGCGGCGTCCGTCTGAAAGCTGATATGCCGGAAGAAACCGAAAGCAGCAGCGTCACAATCCCGTTTAGCTCGCGTAAGCCCGATGCCGCCGAAGGGATCAGCGTCCCACTGCTCACCAAAATGTCATCCGAGCGCACTCTGGCGGTACAGGCCGCGCTGCTGCAGAAACCTGAAAAGGCTGTGGCGCTTATGGTCTGGCGTATGTGTACCTGTGTCTTTGCAGGATGTGTGACCACGCCGCATCCGTTCCGAATCAGCCTGACCGTTTCTCACGGCAGCCTGACAGAGAACGCTCCGTCCGGTAAAGGAGGCGCAGCATTTGACGTTCTGATGACCGAAAAAGAGCGCCTGAAAGCCCTGCTGCCAGCAGGATGGGAGAAGGATTTCACGACCTTCTTTGCCCTTGACGGTGAGGTACTTATGTCGCTTATGGCTTTCTGCGCGGCCTGTTCCGTGGATGGTGTTCAGACCCGCGATAACGGACACACTTCACGCAGTCCTCTCGATACGGTTGAAACAGCGATTGATTTCCACCTGCGTGACTGGTGGCAACCGACCAAAGAAAACTATTTCGGCAGTCTGAAGCATACACAGATTGTGGAAGCCCTGAAGGACGCAGGTCTTACTGGCGCAGCGGGTGATGCAGAGAAGATGAAGAAGGGCGATGCGGCAGGACATGCGGAGTTCTTCATGAAAGATAACCGCTGGGTTCCTGCATGGCTACAAGCTCCGCAACGTGACGCAACTGAAAGCATCGATACTGACAACAAAGCGATTGCCGCCTGATAAGGACAGCCGCCCTACGGGGCGGCAATAAGGAGATACCTGATGAACATGCCTAACTTTAAACTGACCACCATGATCGGTGAAGATTTCGAAACCTGCCGCGCCGCTGGTTATTCCTACCGCAGAGAGATGACACATGCTGTCATGGGCGCGTTGACCACACCTGAAAACTGGGATGTAAACGGGGAGTATCGTAGCGAGTTCGGGGGCTTGTTTCCCGTACAGATACGTTTTGCTCCGACTCATGGCCGTTTCGAAATCGTTCTGTGTAGCCCTGGTGAGTTTAGTCAGAACTGGATCATGCTGTTGGTCTGGAAAAAGGGACAGGAAGTTTCCTGTATCCGTTCCAGCGCACTATTCGATTCGACTGTCATCAGCCATGTACTGAGCCTCATCAACAGGCTGGACAGTGACGGATATTCAATATTCGATATTCTCGCAACGCTGCGCATGGAGGTGGCCTGATGATCCCTCGTCACTTGTCGCTCGTTACGCAGCTGCCGGAGCGTGAGGCTGCAATTAATGCCATTCTTCATGTTGAAGAAAATCTGAGGGCTTTTAATCGCCGTCAGCCTTACCCGTATGCCAGAGCTTTTTTCCGCTTTCTGACCGGTAGCAGCAAAATCAGCAGCCGGTCACTGAACCGCGTTCGGGGAGTGTACTGGCTCAAAGAAGATAAAATTTCCCTGGCAAGCTATGAGGAGGCAATTGACAGGTTAATCCGCTCGCGCGGTAAATATTGCTGGTTCCCGCTCGATGGCACGCTGGCTCACGCCTTATTCCCTGAACAGGCCTTTAGCGTAAGTGAGCGGCAAAATAAACGAAATAAGCGTGAGGCGGTAGTATACGGCAGGCAGGAGGAGAGACGCGCTCAGGAAAGGGAAGATAAATACCGTAATCTCGTTGGTAAAGCTGAAATCGACCTGGCATTTCAGACCCCGGAAACGCTGCGTGCATGGTATGAGTTCTGGTCTCAGCAGGATATACGGGACTACGACATCCAGCGAATGTTGTGGGCGTGGACGGAACGTAGTCCGTCATTGTCTCATCTGGTGAAGGCTTACTACGACTGTGCGCATGAAATCGTACTTGATGAACATGATGTGGCGGTGTCCTCGACTCCGGCGGAGAAAGAACTGGAGCGCTGGATGGTCCCGAATAAAATCACGCTGAGGTCCGTATGGCCGTAAGAAACAATCCGTGGAAAACAGAATTGAAGGTTGCCCGCAGCCAGCGTAATAAGCTACGAACCATGTCCGAAAAGCTGAAAGACATGTGCTGTGAGTGGGACGGATTAAGTGGCTGGCTGGAGACAGAAAGTGAGCGACTCGCGGAAAGTATTGATCAGCATCTCGAAGCGCTGGACGAACAGATACACGCCTGGTCTACCGGAAGAAGCGAGTCTGATTAAACCTGAAAAAGGTGAAGATTTATCCAGTAATCAGATTGTTATTCCTGGGCAGAGTCGACTCGTCGGGATATAATGGCGATGGCGCTTGAGGCTTTTTGCCTCATGACGTGAAGGTGGTTTGTTGCCGTGTTGTGTGGCAGAAAGCAGAAAGCCCCGTAGTTAATTTTCATTAACCCACGAGGCCCCCTGTATGTCTCATCAACAACAGTATGGCCTCTTACCGTGCTTAATGCAAGGAGGAGTAAACCATGAAACTGCCGCGAAGTACCGTTATCTGGTGCGTACTGATAGTGTGTCTCACACTGCTGATATTCACTTACCTGACGCGGAAATCGCTTTGCGAAATTCGCCTGAGGGACGGACAACGGGAGGTCGCTGCAATTCTGGCTTACGAATCCAACGGTAAGTAGCAACCTGGAGGCGGGGGAAACCCCGCCTTTTCAGGGCTGAGTTGGTCTGACATGCCTGAAGCGCCTTTATGAAGGGGTTGCCGGTTCGCCGGTAGCCCCTTTTTCCTTCCCGACGCGACCGCACGCCTGAACTTCAGGGAAGGGCTGTTCCCCTGCGGGGAACGGGGCAGGGCGGCAGCGCTTTCAGCGCTACCGCTTTCCTCCCGCCTCCTTCAGATCCTCGGCCTCCGTTTTGCCCTGTCGTTATCAATATTTATGTCTCGTCGACGTCTGGTGTCGAGCATTTGCCGGCGTGCCCGTAGCTATTGGTGACCATGGGCGTCCGGGCGGGCTGTCATGCTCCGCACAGAGCCAGCAAGCTGTCTCTGCCCGGCCCCTTCGGGGCAGCGGGTGTCCATCCCTGACGCAAC
>CALYPF010000202.1 GCA_945271245.1 uncultured Enterobacteriaceae bacterium
TGGATCAGTTTTCAACCGCTGGGGTGGATCAGTTTTGCACCGTTGGTAACACCAGATCCTCATCGCTTAAATAATGCAGGGTCTTGAACTCCTCAACCGCCTCAGGGTCATTGATGTTAATGTTCTGCAAGGCCTTCAGGCTGGCAAACTCGTCGTAGTTTTGCAGCACGTTCTCAACGCGTAAATACTCACCAAAGAGTTTTGCAAAGGCTTTTTTGTCGGACTCTTTCTCAATGGCAGAGGGATCTGGAAAGCGTTGCTCTAGCTCCGTCACCACATCCATAAAGCCACGCCTTGCCTCACCGGTTACTACGTCGGTAAAGCCTTCCATATACTCCTTGTAGCTTTTCTCGAGCACCACGTTCTTGGTGTTTTTATCGCCAAACAACGTGATGGCGTCAATTGTCGCCTGCTCTAGGTCACGGAAGGTAACGATATTGCCGAAGGTTTTGGTTGCGTCAAAAATACGGTTGGTGCGTGAATAGGCTTGCATCAAACCGTGGTAGCGCAGGTTTTTATCCACAAACAAAGTGTTCAGCGTCGGCGCATCAAACCCGGTCAGGAACATGCCGACCACAATCAGTAAGTCGATCTCCTTAGCCTTAACTTGCTTGGCCAGATCTCGGTAATAGTTTTGAAAACCATTGCTTTCCACACTGAAATTGGTTTTGAACAGTGCGTTGTAGTCAGCTATGGCAGCACTTAAAAACTCTTTGGCACTGCTGTTCATTGCCGATACGTCAAAACTTTCATCCAGAATATCGCCTACAGCATCCTGTTCCTCATTAGCCACAAAAGAGAATATGGTGGCGATTTTTAGTGGCTTATCGCTGTCTTTTTGCAAGTCTTTGAAAGATTCGTAATACAGCTTGGCTGCATCCACGCTGCTCACGGCAAACATCGCATTAAACCCTTTTGCCCCTGCGTGCAGGCGATGCGTTTTTTGCCGAAAGTTATTCAGGATGTACTGCGAAATTTCTTTTATACGGATAGGATGCAATAAGGCTTGCCTGTTTTCCGCCGCGCTAAGCTTTTTCTCGTCCTGTTCGCTTTCAATAGCTTTGAAATGTGGGCGCACATCGTTGTAGTCCACTTTGAACTTGAGCACCTTTTCATCTCGAATCGCATCGGTGATCACATAAGAGTGCAACTCTCGACCGAACACGCTGGCCGTGGTGTCTGCCCCCAGAGCGTTTTGGGGAAAAATTGGTGTGCCGGTAAAGCCGAACTGATAGAACTTCTTAAACTTTTTCTTTAAGTTCTTCTGGGCTTCACCAAACTGGCTGCGATGGCATTCATCAAAGATAAACACCACCTGTTTATTGTAAATGGGCAGCTCGTTTTCGCTCTTCATCAGGTTATTGAGCTTCTGGATGGTGGTGACAATGATTTTGTTGTCATCTTTATCCAGATTACGCTTGAGGCCAGCGGTGCTGTCAGAGCCGTTCACACTATCCGGGGAAAAACGCTGGTACTCCTTCATTGTCTGGTAATCCAGATCTTTACGATCCACCACGAAGAAAACTTTGTCGATAAACTCCAGCTCAGTGGCTAAGCGCGCCGCCTTGAAGCTGGTCAAGGTTTTACCGGAACCTGTGGTGTGCCAGATATAACCGCCGCTTTCCGTATTGCTCCAGTTTTTAGCCTGATAGGCGCTGTTGATCTTCCACAAGATACGCTCGGTAGCAGCAATCTGATATGGGCGCATTACCAGTAGTGCATCGCTCACATCAAACACCGAATAATGCAGCAGTATATTGAGCAGGGTGCTCTTCTGGAAAAAGGTCGCGGTAAAATCTTTCAGGTCTTTCAGCAAGCTGTTATCAGATTTCGCCCAGTTCATGGTGAAGTCGAAGCTGTTTTTGTTGCGCTGGGTAGTATTGGCAAAATAACGGCTATCGGTGCCGTTGGAAATCACAAATAGCTGCAAATACTTAAACAAGGAATGTTCACTGTTAAAACTCTCTTTGCTGTAGCGATGTACCTGATTAAAGGCTTCGCGGATCGCCACGCCACGCTTTTTCAGCTCCACCTGTACCAGCGGCAAGCCATTCACCAGAATGGTGACATCATAACGATTGGCATGACTACCCTGTTGCTCAAACTGCTTGATGACCTGAACCTTATTACGGGCAATGTTTTTTTTGTCTACCAGGTAGATGTTCTGGATATGACCATCGTCAAACACAAAATCATGGATATAGTCGTTATGAATTTTGCGGGTTTTATCGACGATGCCATCGCTCGGCTTGTCCAGCCAGGTCTCCACAAACCGCATCCACTCACCGTCAGCAAACTGCATGTTGTTCAGGGTCTGCAACTGCTCGCGCACGTTGGCCAGCAGCTTCTCAGGCGTATTTAAACTAGGCTCATACTCGTAGCCTTGATTGTGCAAATCCTGAATGAACTCCCGTTCCAGGTCACCTTCGCTCTGGTAGCTTTCATTAAGATTCCATTCCCTGGCGTATTTATCGAGAACGATAAAGCTATTTGATTCGGCAACAGCCTTGTATTTGTACATGCTTTACCCCTAAATCTTTTTCTTTAGTTTTCAACCTGCTGAAAGCGATACATCGTATTGATTTCATTAACCAGATACCGCAAAACACGTTTGTCGTCTTCAGTGAGATCGGCCACTTCTTCGCCCGCATGTTTCGAGTGGCTGGAGATATTAATAATCCGGGCCTCATACGGATTGGTTTTTCCGTCATCAGTTTTTGGCAACAGATCGCCCCATTTCTTATAGCCAAGAAACGTGGAGGTTTTTTCCAGAATGTTTCTTAAAAAATTAAAGTGATACTTGCTCAGTTGACCACTCTCGATGGCTTTTTCGAGTTCCGATTTCAAATAAAGATGATATGAGAATGGCGAATCATTGGGTTGCTGGACTAATTGAAATGTGCCGTCGTCAAGCCTGGTCATCCGATACTTACCAAGCCATTTTTTCTTGTAACCACAGTCATCACTGTTGAGCTCATTATGCAGAACGTTATAAAAAAGCGGATTGTGAGAGGTGATGATGAATTTTACATCAGAATTGTTTGACTTGATCAGTTGAGCCAAATCTACAGCCAATTCAATCAAATGGTTCTCATCCAGCGAACTTACCGGGTCGTCAATAAAGATATATTCTAATTGGTCAAACGCGTTGGTTTCACGCTCGGAGGGTTCAGCAACATTGAGAATGTCAATCACCTGCTCGATCAGCGTATAGAAAATACTCCAGATGAAATTGCTTTCCTCACCCTTGGAGATTTTCAGATTTCCGGAATGTTCATCGTCACCGCGTTCAAGGGAAAAAGTCACTTCTGAGAAAGCCCTTACAGTGATCTCTTTGTCGTCCTTGCCTTTGATTTTATATTCTTCATTGAATTTTGGTGTTAGCTTCTCATTGGCGTAGCGCTGAAAATTGGTAATGATGTTTCGATCTTGCCCTTGATCTTTCAGCACCCAGTCGGTAAACGAATTAGGCTGGATCCTTAGCCTGGGTTCGGCATCCTGCTCCAGGTCGTTGTCCCAATAGAATAAATCTTCAGTGAAAGCGTTGTAATACAGAAATTTGTTGCGTGACAGCTCAGATTGATCGACTTCATCCCCCTCATTCCGGAGGGCAACATGCTGCTTAAATTCGCGCGACAGGCGCGTTTTCCCCGTGCCATTAAAGGCATAGATCAACTGTACCTTTTTATTGGCGTCTTTAAGCTGCTGGGAGATTTCTGTTAGCGTCTTGCTCATATCAGGCCACTACCTCTTCAGACTTGGGAAAGTTCAACAGCAAATCGCGGTAATACTCATATTGCTTTTGGCGTAATGCGATTTCACGTGGCAAACCTTCACTGATGGAATTGGTAAGAGCATCGAATTTATCCAGGATGGCGACGATGCGGGCTTGTTCGGCAAGTGATTTTTCAAGGTCATTTGGATACGGAACAGGAATGGCGATTTTAGCAAACCCATTAATCAACAATGTATTGACCTTGGTTCTGGCCACATACTTTGCTTTCTCGGCAATGAAAGATGCTGTTTGCATGCAATAGGAAACAAACTTCGGGTTCATTGAATGTCGAAAAGCGTAACAGTGGTCGTGAATAGCCACTTTTTCATCTCCAAGCCAGGCCACGGCTTTACCAACATCCTCGACGGTTTCTCCGACATCAGTTATCACCACGTCTCCTGGCTCCGCATAGCGAAGTGACTTGGCCATATCGTTTCTGATCTGAGAAAGCGCATGAGTTGTAAAGACGCCGTACCGAGTGTATATCTCACCGTAGTGGATAGCACTGATACCATCTTCGACATAGTCAGCTTTCGTAAAACGCTTTCCTCGAATAAATTCGCCAATTTCCCCCAGAGCTTTCCACTCTACTTTCCCTTCCTTAAAACTCAACAACTGATCGCGATAGTAGTTGTATTGTTTTTTACGGGCTGTAAGCTCGGCTGTAAGAGAGGTAAAAGTGTCCAAAATGCGGACGATTTCGCTCTGGATTTCGAGCGATTTTTTTTGGTTTTCAGGGCATGGGACGGGGATTTTGATTTTCGCCATATCAGTTGCGGAAACATCAATAACTTTTGCTCCTTTCGCATATTTCCTTTTTTCATTGGAAAATGTTACCAACGGTGCAAAACTGATCCACCCCAGCGGTTGAAAACTGATCCAG
>CALYPF010000203.1 GCA_945271245.1 uncultured Enterobacteriaceae bacterium
GATCAGTTTTCAACCGCTGGGGTGGATCAGTTTTGCACCGTTGGTAACAGTTTTTGCTTCTTCACTGGATAGAGACTCTCTCCAGCATAGAGAAGCAGTTTCTTCCTTGCGAGCACCTAACAGGACAGTCAGTAGCAGATAATCGCACCCTAATCGATTGAAGTTTCTCTTGTTATGTAATGCGGTTAAAAATCGCCCAAGAGTATCTTTTGGAGAAAGCGGATTTCTAACACCTTTTGCACGATAGCTATCTTCCAGTTCAGAACGAGTCCTGAACTTTTTTTGCACTTTTAGGATGTTAAAAGGATTGTAAGACAGCGTAGGTTGCCTTTGTTGAGTTTGAGCATTCCCAGCTTCGATTTCGATTGCATGTTTCACTGCCACATTTATCCAACGAAACGTCTGTTCTGCTGCTGTTCTGGCCCTAGATGCTATCTCATCGAACTTCTGAAGAATTTCATTACCAGTGAGATCCTTTACTCGTAAAGCTTCCCACTCTTTCAGGCGATTTTCTGCTTTGTTCAGCACACTAAGTGTGTTGGGTTTGGCTGGTTTTGGTCTTCCTAACAGATGTTGGCGGTATTGGGCGAACACTTCGCTGATAGTGAGTTCAGAAGCCTCTGTTTCTCGCTTGATTCTATTGGGATTCCTCTTTGTTGCGATCATGGTCTGAACCAACTGTCGGGCTACTTCACGAGCTTGATCGATATTCGGAAAATCAGAAACATTGCCAACTTTTACTTTGAGCACAGAACTAGGTTTCTTACCTTCACTCACACTACGATCACCGGAAGACACTCTTCTCTGGATTACATACGTTTTTTTCGTCAAACTTACCTTCACACCAAAACCTACTGGCGAATCACGGTGATCGTCAAAAACGATGTATGGCTTCTGTTGTGGGTTAGATTCGAAAACAACTTTCCCTCTATCGTTAAGAGCAGGCTTCGCACTGATGCTTAACTTATTGATAATAAAAGACTGATTGAGAGTTGTTTTCAAAATATCACCACTATTTGTAGCCCAAGAATGATTAGAAGGTAACCTATCACATTCTAGGCTACAAGTGAGCTACAAATTTATGGGTTTATGTGAGTTTAAAGGGGTTTCACTTGGGGCCACATAAGTACCCAGAAGACTTTAAAAACGAGTAAAATCAATATGAATGATGATCTTGATAAGGACTTCTCTAGCCACACGCCAATGATGCAGCAGTATCTGCGCCTTAAAGCTCAGCATCCTGAGATTCTCTTGTTTTACCGCATGGGCGATTTTTACGAACTGTTTTATGACGATGCCAAACGCGCTTCGCAGTTGCTGGATATCTCACTAACTAAACGCGGCGCTTCGGCGGGCGAACCGATCCCAATGGCAGGAGTACCGCACCACGCGGTAGAAAATTATCTGGCAAAGCTGGTTAATTTAGGTGAATCCGTCGCTATCTGTGAGCAAATTGGCGATCCGGCAACAACTAAAGGTCCGGTCGAACGTAAAGTGGTCCGCATTGTCACTCCCGGTACGATCAGCGACGAAGCCCTACTCCAGGAGCGACAGGATAATTTGCTGGCGGCTATCTGGCAGAGCGGAAAGAAATACGGTTACGCCACGCTGGATATTAGTTCCGGGCGTTTTCGACTCAGCGAACCTGAAGATAGCGAAACGATGGCCGCTGAGCTACAGCGCACCAATCCGGCAGAGCTGCTCTATCACGAAGATTTCCCCGATATGCGCCTTATCGAAGGTCGGCGCGGTCTGCGCCGTCGCCCGCTGTGGGAGTTCGAACTGGAGACCGCGCGCCAGCAGTTGAATTTGCAGTTTGCTACCCGGGATTTAACGGGTTTTGGCGTGGAAAATGCCGTTCAGGGGCTTTGCGCGGCGGGATGCCTGCTGCAATACGTTAAAGATACGCAGCGTACTTCGCTGCCGCATATTCGTTCCATCACCATGGAGCGCCAGCGGGACGGCATCATCATGGATGCGGCAACTCGCCGCAATCTGGAAATCACGCAAAATCTTTCCGGCGGTAGCGAAAATACGCTGGCCTCGGTGCTGGACTGCACGGTAACCCCAATGGGCAGCCGCATGCTAAAACGCTGGCTGCATATGCCACTTAGGGATGTCAAAGTATTAACCCGCCGCCAGCAGACCATCGCTGCATTACAGGATTACAGTGCGGATCTGCAGCCGGTGCTGCGCCAGGTGGGCGATCTGGAGCGTATTCTGGCCCGGCTTGCCCTGCGCACCGCAAGGCCGCGCGATCTGGCGCGCATGCGCACCGCTTTTCAACAATTGCCGGAACTAAACCAGCGGTTAGCGAGCATTGACGTCGAACATATTCAGGCTTTACGCCAGCTGATAGGCGAATTCAGCGAGCTGCGTGAATTGCTGGAAGCGGCGATCATAGAAGCGCCGCCGGTGCTGGTGCGCGACGGCGGCGTCATTGCTCCGGGCTATAACGCCGAACTGGATGAATGGCGCGCGCTGGCGGATGGCGCAACGGATTATCTCGACAGGCTGGAAATTCGCGAACGCGCACGGCTGGGCATTGATACGCTGAAAGTCGGTTTTAATGCCGTCCACGGCTACTATATTCAGGTCAGCCGCGGCCAGAGCCACCTGGTGCCGATAAATTATGTGCGCCGGCAAACATTAAAAAACGCCGAGCGCTATATCATTCCTGAGCTGAAAGAATATGAAGATAAGGTGCTGACCTCCAAAGGAAAGGCCCTGTCTCTTGAAAAACAGCTTTATGACGGCCTGTTCGATCTTCTGCTACCTCATCTCGCGGCTCTGCAGCAAAGCGCCCACGCGCTTTCGGAGCTGGACGTATTGGCGAATCTGGCGGAGCGCGCCGCCACGCTCAACTACACCTGCCCGACGTTTTCTGAGCACCCGAGCATTCACCTGGAAGGCGGGCGACATCCCGTAGTCGAGCGCGTACTGCGCGATCCCTTTATTGCTAACCCACTGCAGCTTTCTACCCAGCGTCGAATGCTAATCATTACCGGGCCGAATATGGGCGGAAAAAGTACGTATATGCGCCAGACCGCGCTGATTGTGCTTATGGCATGGATCGGCAGTTTTGTGCCCGCTCAGCGTGCCGAAATTGGCCCGGTTGACCGTATCTTTACCCGCGTTGGCGCCGCAGACGATCTGGCATCGGGGCGCTCCACATTTATGGTGGAAATGACGGAAACCGCCAATATTTTGCATAACGCCACCGAGCAAAGTCTGGTGCTGATGGATGAAATCGGGCGTGGAACATCCACCTATGACGGCCTTTCTCTGGCGTGGGCGTGCGCGGAGACCCTGGCTAATCGCATCAAGGCTTTGACGCTCTTCGCCACACACTATTTTGAACTCACCACACTGCCCGAAAAAATGGAAGGTGTCGCCAATGTGCACCTTAATGCGGTAGAGCACGGAGACACTATTGCGTTTATGCACAGCGTGCAAGACGGTGCTGCGAGTAAAAGTTACGGGCTGGCCGTCGCTGCGCTGGCCGGGGTGCCGAAAGATGTGGTGAAACGTGCGCGGCAAAAACTGCGCGAACTGGAGCAGCTATCCGGTAACGCATCGGCAACGCAAATTGATGGCACACAAATGTCGCTACTTTCCGTTCCCGAAGAGACTTCTCCGGCAGTTGAAGCGCTGGAGAATCTCGACCCGGATACGCTGACGCCGCGCCAGGCGCTGGAGTGGATTTACCGATTAAAAAGTCTGGTGTGATGAACGGGAATTCTCCCGGCTGATGGCCTTTTAGGGACTATTTTCTCTGCTAAGCCAGGCATCGTTGTCAACGCTATCCAGACTGTGTCAACGTGATGCAAACACCGCCTTCCGCGCGAAGGCGGTGGAGTTACCACGTTGAAGGATGGCGCGATAACGCGCGAAAGACACAATCGTCCATTAATTGAATTTAACGCTAAAAAACCCAGCAATTACTTCATATCCCGATAGGGGTTTTTAGCTGACAGTAAAAAACCACCTTCTTAGATGGTGGCTTTTGAGAAAGCCCCCTGGGGCTATTGTCACCTTCCGGCAATTCCATCTGCTGTTCATGTGTTTGTTCCGTTTTCTCCTGATGTCTCACATATCTTCTGATTATTTCTTCGTTCACATCGACCGTATCTACAAACTACCCTCGGGGCCAAAAATGGTTTCCCCAGCGCGTCTTCCTGATGTGTGGAAAACGATTATAGAGCCTGATGGCACTGCGACCTTTCAAATGACCCATTCGCGTTGATATCGAGATTTTAGGTCGGACGATGACCACCAGATGTACATGAGCTGGCTGAACATTTAACGCCGGAACTTCACAATCCTTTATGCCGCATAGTCCGCATAGAATGTAGATTGCCCTGTAAAGCCCCTTGCCCGGCTTATCTTTACGGATCCTGAATCGATACATTGGCGTCCAGACTGAGTGGTATTTGCAACGCCAATATACCTGTGATGAACGCCTGTAAAGCCCCGTGTTGATTTGTCTCCTTTTACTTGCGATGTGTTACCAACGGTGCAAAACTGATCCACCCCAGCGGTTGAAAACTGATCCAG
>CALYPF010000204.1 GCA_945271245.1 uncultured Enterobacteriaceae bacterium
CCGGCTGCCGGAATCGAACTGGCGACCTACTGATTACAAGTCAGTTGCTCTACCAACTGAGCTAAGCCGGCATCAAGTAGCGCGCATTCTAGGAATAGCTGCGCCAGCTTGCAACAAGAAAATTGCTTAAATTAACTCTATGGCGATATTTTGCTCAAAAACACGCTTTTCAGATGGAAATTTGTGCGATTACAACACAATGTTTCAGCATATCCCTGCAGCCTCTGGCTACACGCCCAGGATTGCCAAAATTATTGATGTATACCTGAAGAACAGTTTTAAGCGAAATAACCTTAATAGATTGTAGGTGGATAAAAACCATCCGGTGAAAATCTCTACCACGATTTTTTCTTATTAATCGCTGGCATCTGGTGATACTCTCCTGCCCATTGTGAAAAATAAACTGACGTAATGTGTTACAAATCTGCGTCTGTTTCTTCCCGAATTGCAGGCGGAAGCATGATTATGGGCAATTTAGAGCAACCAGTAATGACGCCATATCTCAAGTTTAACCGCAGTCAGTGGGCCACGCTACGAAATACCGTCCCAATGACACTGACGGAAGCAGATATAGCCCAATTAAAAGGGATTAATGAGGATCTTTCTCTTAAGGAAGTAGCAGAAATCTATCTACCGCTCTCGCGTTTGCTAAATTTCTATATAAGCTCAAATTTGCGCCGCCAGGCCGTTTTGGAACAATTCCTGGGAACTGATGGGCAACGCATTCCTTATATCATTAGTATTGCAGGAAGCGTTGCAGTCGGGAAAAGCACGACAGCGCGTGTTTTGCAGGCCTTATTAAGCCGATGGCCTGAACATCGCAGCGTTGAGCTAATTACTACCGACGGTTTTTTACATCCCAATAGCGTATTAAAAGAACGCGGACTCATGAAGAAAAAAGGCTTCCCGTTATCTTATGATATGCATCGTCTGGTTAAGTTTGTCTCTGATGTAAAATCCGGCGCGCCTTCCGCTACGGCACCGGTATATTCCCACTTGATTTATGACGTAATACCCGACGGCGATAAAACCGTTTCTCAACCCGATATTTTAATTCTGGAAGGGCTAAATGTATTGCAGAGTGGAATGGATTATCCTCATGATCCCCACCATGTATTTGTGTCTGATTTTGTGGATTTCTCAATATATGTAGATGCTCCAGAAGAACTCCTGGAGCACTGGTATATCAATCGTTTCCTTAAATTTCGCGAAGGTGCCTTTACCGATCCCGATTCTTACTTCCATAACTATGCGAAACTAACTGAAAAAGAGGCGATTAATACGGCCACACAGCTATGGCATGAAATTAACGGGCTAAATCTGAAGGAAAATATATTGCCTACGCGCGAACGGGCAAGCCTGATATTAACCAAAAGCGCAAATCATGCCGTTGAGCATGTTCGTTTACGTAAATAGAAAAATTTCACTCAAAATGGAGCCAATTCATGGCTCCTGATCAGGAAATTAACCCGCCGGACGTAAAGAGATTTCTCCACCTACCCATGGTGTAACTTCACCATTTTGTTCAAGTAGCAGCGCGCCTTGTTCATTTATCCCGCGCGATATACCGATTACTTCGCGATTACCAATAATAAGCTTTACCTGCCGGTGAATAAAGTTATCAAGTTCAGCCCACCGAGGAAGGAAAGACATCAGTCCTTCACGTTCAAAAATACCGAGAGACTCACGCAGACGCTGTATTAATAAGACGGCAAGACGATTGCGGTCGATATTAACTCCCGCCTCTTGCAAGTTAATCCATCCTTGTTTAACAACCTCATCAGCCACACTGCGCATCGCCAGATTAATGCCTGCACCTATCACTATTTGTGCGGCATCACCAGTTTTTCCCGTAAGTTCAACCAGGATCCCTGCAAGTTTTCTGTCTCTGAGGTATAAATCGTTCGGCCATTTCACTCTCACATCCGTCGCGCCGAGTTCATGTAAAACCTCCGCCATAACAATACCGATTACCAGACTTAAACCAATTGCAGCGGCTGGGCCTTGCTCCAAACGCCAGTACATCGATAAATATAGATTTGCTCCAAATGGAGAAAACCAATGGCGCCCGCGTCGGCCTCGTCCTGCCTGCTGATATTCGGCGATGCACACATCACCAGAATTCAGTGCATCGAGTCTATCCAGTAAATACTGGTTCGTTGAATCAATGACGGGTATGACAGCCACACTGCCATTATTTATTTGGGCTTGAATGCTTTCTTCATGTAATAACTGTATCGGCTCTGGCAGGCTATAGCCTTTGCCTGGAACAGTAAAAATATCCAGCCCCCAATCACGCAGAGTTTGAATATGTTTATTTACAGCCGCACGGCTCATGCCTAAATATTCACCTAACTGCTCACCAGAATGAAACTCCCCATCAGCAAGGAGAGATATCAGGGCAAGCGGCGTTTTGTTTTTCTTCACGCAATAGTCTCCACGGAATTAATTTCTCCCTGTGAACCTATAAAACGTACTTCCGGCTCCAGCCAAATATTGAAGGTTTCGCCAACGCACCTCCTGATATGCCGCGCCAACGCAACTACATCCTGGCCCGTTGCATCTCCTACATTAATTAACACCAGAGCTTGCTTCCGATGTACCGCCGCGCCGCCATATCGATAACCCTTTAATTCACAGCGATCGATTAGCCATCCGGCGGCGAGTTTAATACTGCCATCGGGCTGAAGATAATAAGGCGCATCAGGGTGATGTTGTAATAGTAATTTTGCCTGTTGCTCATTTACTACCGGATTTTTGAAGAAGCTGCCTGCATTCCCAGTAATATCAGGATCCGGTAATTTTGATCGACGCATGTGACATACGACATCAAAAATCTGACGAGGAGTCACCGTTTCGGCATCAAGTTGCTTTAGGTCGCCATAATTTAAAATAGGCCGCCAGTCTTTAGAAAGACTAATCCCTACGGCAACGATAGCAGTGTCAGCCATTTCGCTATGTTTAAATACGCTATCGCGATAACCAAATTGGCATTCCTGCGCGCTCAAACGTTTTCGAGCACCGCTAACAAGATTTAGGCAATCGACGTACTCACACACATTTTGTAGCTCACAGCCATAAGCACCGATATTTTGGATAGGGGCTGACCCCACGCAACCAGGAATCAACGCCATATTTTCAAGGCCGGCTATACCTTTATTTAAAGTATATTTAACCAATCCATGCCAATTCTCGCCTGCGCCAACGTGCAGATGCCACGCATCTCCAGTTTCATGAATGGTAATACCACAAAGGCGGTTTAGGATAACGCTGCCAGAAAAATCGTTCAGTAACAGGATATTGCTTCCCCCACCGAGAATTATCGCTGGTTTTTTTTTCTGCACCGCGTCCTGCCAGGCGGTACGCAGTTGGTGTTCATTGTCAGCGTAGATAACTTGTTCAGCATTAGCCTGAATGCCAAAGGTATTGAGGGATTTAAGTGAGACGCTCATTGTATCATCCTGTTTACTAAACACGGCTAGTTTACCCGATCTCTTAGCGCATGGCTTGCAGATGCACCACCTCGCAGGGCTTATACAGATGGACGCTAATTATGGATGAATATGATCTCTTTGATGGGTCACTAATTGCTTTCTCTTTCAATTTCGCCCGCGCCCACATTAATAGTAGGCTTTCCAGTCCTTGCGCATTTTAAGGCCAATATTTCACGGAAAGAATATTTATTACGCTGGTGGCCGACGCTGACGCACTAGATCTGTAGTGGTCAAGTAATATTGGCCGCGGTTTTACAGTAAAAACGATATCTGTTTTCTGATTTTTCCGGCGTCAGCCCTACGTTGGAATGGTGAGGCCTGACACTGTTATAGTAATTCAGGATATAACCGCGATTTGTCGCCGGGCCTCGTCCTTACCGGCATAACCATTCGCTAGCACCCATTCGGCTTTGAGACTGCGGAAGAAGCGTTCCATAGAGCTGTTATCCCGGCAGTTTCCCCGTCGATGGGCGCTCTGCTTTATTCTGTAACGCCAGAGAATTTATTGATATTTCAGACCTGTATACTGGCTTCCTTACTCGCTATGGAACATGGCATCCTGCGGCTTACCACGCATTTCATATGCCATCCGCAGGGCATTGCTTATCAGTGCTATATCGGCATTTGCTGAAAGGCTCCAGTCGATAACCCTGCGGGCAAAAAGAGCCATGACGACCGCCAGATAGCACCAGCGATTTCCTGCCCGGATATACGTAATATCTCCGCACCATACCCGATCTGGTTCCGATACCGCGAACTGACGCTCGGGCAGATTCGGCAGGCGTGTATGCTCCTGACGAGCATTTTTATATTGTTGTTTTCCGGGCTGACAACTGCTCAGGTTCAGGTATTTCATCAGACGCCCGGCACGGTAACGGCTCATCGGGACACCGTTTTGGGTCAGCATTTCAGCCAGAGTACGTGCGCCTGCAGAACCCCGGTGTCAACAACGGGTAAAAAGTGATCCACTTACCGTCACCACCAACGGTCTAA
>CALYPF010000205.1 GCA_945271245.1 uncultured Enterobacteriaceae bacterium
AGACCGTTGGTGGTGACGGTAAGTGGATCACTTTTTACCCGTTGTTGACAGTATGGCTGCAGTTTGACTTTAAAAAGCTGATTTTACAGTTAGTTGTGCGTAAATCAGGCTAGGCACTGCACATATTGCCCGTAGTAAAGATATTGGCGAATCCAGCGTAACGTCGCTGAGCAGTACGCTGGATTATAATCTCGGTGTCTACAATAACCGGCCGCGCCACGGCGAAAATACCACTTCCAGTTATCTCTCTCTGAATAACGTTACCGCGCTGCGTGAACATCACGTTGTCGTTAATGGTTCGCTATACGGCCTGGGCGGCAGCGATCGTAGCGGTACCCTATATAAAGTGATGTATGAGCGGGATTTTGGAGGGTACCGATTTGCAACCGGCATGCTGGATAGCTGGAATCTTCAGTCACTCGGTCCATTAACCGGTATGACTTCCGCGAAAGTCTACGGTTTTTCCCTGGGTAATCAGGCTGATTCAACGGTTTTTGATAACAGCCAGTCTGCGACACCGATTGTGGCTTTCTTCCCGGCAGCAGGTGAGGCGCATATTAAGCGCGACGGCAGGTTACTCAGCGTACAAGCGTTTGAAATGGGTAATCATGAACTGGACACACATACCTTGCCCTATGGCATATATGACGTGGAAGTTGATGTGGTGATTAACGGAAAGACGGCGGAGCGGCGAGTTCAGCGCGTTAATAAACTGTTTACCGCAGGCCGCGGCGCGAATGCGCCTCTCGGCTGGCAATTCTGGGGTGGTTCTGTCGATATGGATGCCTGGCACCGCGAGCGCGGTGGCGAACAAAGTGCGCGCAAAAGCTGGCTGGCTGGCGTTTCGGCAAGCGGCAACTGGTGGCCAATTGGCTGGGCTGCTACCGGATATGGCTATGACAATATGGCGCTGGTGGAAGCACGGATTACGCTGCCAGTAACAGAACGGGTTACGTTTAATCTGCAAAGTATGGCTGCAAGCGATAGCTCCTGGCGTAATGTAATGAATATGAGCGCGACTCTACCCGGGGGCTTTAGCAGCATCTGGGTTAATCAGGAACGCTCGGCAATCGGCGATCGCCTGCGTCAAAGCTCAAGTCATAATCGCTCAATCGGCGGAACGCTAAATTTCTCATCGCTCTGGTCGCCACTGGGATCGCTGAGCGTTAGCTATAGCGACGATCGTAAAAACGGGAGTCGCTACTATACGACGAACTATCAGCAAAATATTTATACGGGGCGCTACGGATCGATAGGGCTGCGGCTGGGCATGCAGCGTTATAGCAATAATGGATATAGCAGTAGCACCGGGAAATATGTTGCACTGGATCTTTCGCTGCCGTTAGGAAATTGGTTTAGCGCCGGCGTAAGTAGCCAAAATGGCTATACGCTGGCGAATTTAGCGGTGCGTAAAAACTTCAGTGACGGTGCGATACGCAGTGCGGGAGCGAATCTTTCCCGGGCTATATCGGGTAATACCGGGCCGGACAATACGCTTAGCGGCGGCGGTTGGGCGCAGTTCGATACCCGCTATGCAAACGGCACGCTGAATGTTGCGACGACGGCCGATGGTTCACTGAATAGCAATATGACCGCCAGCGGTAGCCTCGGCTGGCAGGGTAAACATATTGCATTAAGCGGGCGCAACGATGGAAATGCCGGCATTATTTTTGAAACCGGGCTTGAAGATAGCGGTCTGTTGAGCGCAAAAGTGAACGGACAGGCCGTCACCTTAAAAGGGAAGCGTAGCTATATTCCCGTTAGCCCATACGGGCATTATGACGTGGAGTTATTGAATAACCCCGATTCATTTGAAAGCTACGATATTGTCGGCGGACGCCGTAATCGCCTGACCCTTTATCCTGGCAACGTTGCCGTCATCACGCCGGAAATCAAACAAATGGTGACCGTTTTCGGGCGCCTTCACGCTGAAGATGGCTCCCTGTTGACTGATGCTGCGGTGAATAATCACATTGGGCGCACGCGTACGGATGGTGAAGGCGCATTCGTGATGGATATTGATAAGGCGTTCCCCACCATTGATTTCAGTGGCAAAGGCGATGAACGCTGTGAAGCACAGCTGGATCTTAGCGCAGCGCGCGGGGCGGTATGGGTTGGTGATGTGATTTGCCGTGGCCTGCCTTCCTATGCGAGCAATTTAGATGAAAAGGGTAATAGGCATGAAGGGTAAAACCTGGTATATCGCTCTGGTGGCGATAGCGTTGTGCATAAGTTCGGCGGCCAGTGCGTTGACAAAAAAAGTCAGGGTGGATGCGCCAGAAGTACAATTTATCCTGGTAGAGAATAATGCGGATGATAATTTCTTTGTTACGCCCGAAGGTACTCTTAACCCACGTTTAACAGGTGCAAGTAAGTGGACCGGACTAAAATATGCCGGTGGCGGTGGTACCCATTATCAGCAAAGTCTCGGATACGCGGACAACGGTTATAACACCCCGCTTACCTCTGGCAACTCGTTTGATATGTGGCTTGAGGGAGCGCCGATAAAACATCCTTTTGTAGGGCTGCGCTGTATTAATTGGTATTCCGGCTGCAGTATAGATACTAGCCTGATTGAACCGCAAGCTACCGATGAAAAGGGTTTCTATGGCGCAATTGTCACATCGGGGGGACAAAAGTGGATGCACGGGCTGCTGTCTCCGTCGTTCTATCAGTATTTATCGCAAATGCCGGTTGGCGGCCGATTAACAATGGAAATGAATGGATGCCAGACGCCTGCGAAATACAATGCCGCAGCCGGAGAACGCTGCCAGGACCAGGATACGGGGGCTTGGTATGGGCGAAAAATAACGCATGTTAAAGCAGCGCAATTGCGTTTAATGAACACGAATGCCATGACTGAACTCTTTGTTAATAGCGATGGCGTTCCTATAATTGGCGAAGGGAACAATGCCTGTAAAATGATGACGATTGGCACCAAATCCGGCGTAATGTGTAAGATGGTTGACTATACGCTCGATATGGTTGCAGGGGCTGGCAGTAAGTCGATTCACATTTTTCCTGCCATTATGAATCCGGCGTTGGCTTCTGCGGTGTCTATGCGCGATGTGATGTTTAGCCTCGATGGCAACAAATGGCGCAACACTTCTGGCACGACTTATTACTATACGTTTGAGGATTTGAAAGAGTCGAATGCCGTTTATATTTTCTTTTCGAGTAATTTTTTTAAACAGGTGATACTCCTTGGGATCAGCGATAGCGATACCAGGACGCTTATCAATTTTCGCTTTCAAAACACCATTTCTCCTGAGTCGGGCTGGTATGAGTTTTCCACCTCCAACCAGTTAATTATCAAACCCCGGGACTTTGGCATCAGTATTATTTCTGATGATTACAATAATGCGCCCAAGCGTCATGGGCACGTAGGAGCGGATGAACTGCCGCTTAACTTTGGATATGTCGTTACTACTAGCGGAAAAACTGCGGCAGATGAAGTATTAGTGAAGGTGTCTGGGCCAGGAAAGGAAATCGGTGGGCGCTGGTACTGCATTTTTTCTTCAGAAGATGGTGTGGCGAAAGTGCCTTTTCCTGCACAACTCTCCTTTACGACCAGCGCTGGCGGGCAGCGCCGCTTCGATGCCGGCTGCGATGATGTCTGGCATGATATGACGGACGCGCTTTGGGGCAACACGCCCTGGCAGGATATCTCTGGCGAAGGCGGCGTAATGAATAAAACCCACCTCACTTTTAGTATTCCTATGAACGCGCCGGTGTCGCAGTTTACCGTAGACAAAAGTTCCTGGTATGGTGATGTCAGCGCTTCCGGGGAAATCCACGTAAAAGCGACCTGGAGGAATATTGATTAAGCAATACCTGCTGCTTATCGCGCTCATCGTGATAAGTCGCTACGCTGCGGCGATTAACGTCGGGAATCTGACCTTCTCTTTGCCTGCTGAAAAAACGCTGATTGCGAAAAGGGTGCTGAATAACAATCAGGAGGCGCGTTTATATCAGGTGAACGTGACGGGGATAGACAGGCCAGGAGATAAAGAAGTTCAGATACGCCCGGCGGACGGAGAGCTGCTGTTTACTCCTCGTCAATGGGTATTACAGCCCGGGCAAACTGAGCTTGCTAAATTTTATTATCATGGCCCGCAGGATGGCCGCGAGCGCTACTATCGGGTAATGTT
Organism: uncultured Enterobacteriaceae bacterium; assembly: GCA_945271245.1. GTDB lineage: Bacteria > Pseudomonadota > Gammaproteobacteria > Enterobacterales > Enterobacteriaceae > Apirhabdus > Apirhabdus apintestini. The sequence continues at coordinate 4,152 of CALYPF010000205.1, forward strand.
TCGTGAAATTCCCGTTAGCGCCCGGGCAAAACAGAACTCTCGCGGTGACATGATGCGCATGGATCCCGTTGTAACAATTGAAACGATCCTCGTTGTGCGTCCGCGTACAGTTCACTTCGATTGGCGATGGGATAAGCAGCGCGGCACGCTGCAAAATGTGGGCAATACCTATTTTAAGCTGTTATTGAAGCCCGGCTGCGATAGTACCGATGAGGAGAGCCCGGCATTTTATTTACGCCCGGGGGAAACCCTAAGAAACTCAGCGCTACGTGTTACCAACGGTGCAAAACTGATCCACCCCAGCGGTTGAAAACTGATCCA
>CALYPF010000206.1 GCA_945271245.1 uncultured Enterobacteriaceae bacterium
TTAGACCGTTGGTGGTGACGGTAAGTGGATCACTTTTTACCCGTTGTTGACACAGGTCAGCGTGGGCGGCATCTGAGGGCTAACCGAGAGCGTGCAACGGTGCACAAATTTAGGCAGTTTAGATACGTCAGATTTATCAATAAGCGAGCAAGAAAGCGACTAAACACGAAGCTATTTCACGTTCAGCCATACCCGAAACCCAAACCGGTTGCGGCGGTGTAGTTCAGTTAAAATGCGACAATTCAGGTTGTCGCATCTTTTTTGAATCGCGTTCGCGCTTTTTGTGAACCGCTACATTGGTTGCAAGACGAAAATATTTCTTCAATGCACTATTACCTTTCCGTATAAATTCAGAAAAACTGAATGAGTCTGACAGTTTTCCTTGCTAACAATCACCAAATACCCGCCGTATTATCCTGTCCAACGCCGGGCGATTGGTAATATTCGTTTTAAATCGCCGCATAAACAACAAATTGGCATTGAGCCATTAGTGAAAATTCGTGGAGTTAGAAAATGAAAAAATTCGAAGATATTGGCATTCTGGTGGCACGCATTATGATGCCGATTCTGTTTATTGTGGCAGGGTATGGCAAGATAACCGCCTATACGGGCACTCAGCAGTATATGGAATCAATGGGCGTGCCGGGCTTTCTACTGCCGCTGACCATTTTGCTTGAATTCGGCGGTGGCCTGGCCATTATGTTTGGATTTCTAACGCGCACTACCGCGCTGTTCACTGCGGCTTTTACTCTCCTGACCGCCTTTTTATTTCACAATAACTTCGCCGATGAAGTTAACCAACTCATGTTTATGAAAAACCTGACCATCGCAGGCGGTTTTTTACTACTAGGCATTATCGGCCCGGGCGCTTTCAGTCTCGATCGCCTGCTGAACAAACGCTGGTAAGTCTATACTGATAATTAATCTTCCGGTGCGACGCTGCGCGCGCCGGTTTTTTATTCGTGTAAGGAGAGAAACATGGGACTGCTGGTAGAGGGCGCCTGGCAGGACGCCTGGTATGACACGGCTTCATCAGGCGGGCGCTTTGAACGCTCAGCCGCCGCGTTTCGTAATTGGCTGACATTTGACGGCTCGCCCGGCCCTTCCGGCGAAGGCGGCTTCGCCGCCCAAAAAAATCGCTACCATCTCTATGTCTCGCTAGCCTGCCCGTGGGCGCATCGCACCCTGATTATGCGCAAACTTAAGGGGCTGGAACCGTTCATTTCCGTTTCTGTCGTTCATCCTTTAATGCTGGAAAACGGCTGGACATTTGCCCAGGATTTCCCGGCTGCCACCGGCGATACACTTAATCACCACGATTATTTATGGCAGCTTTATTTACAGGCTAACCCAAAATACAGCGGGCGGGTGACCGTGCCGGTGCTATGGGATAAACAGCAGCAGACGATTGTTAGCAATGAATCGGCGGAAATCATTCGCATGTTTAATAGCGCGTTTGACGCACAGGGCGCGCGCGCCGGCGATTACTATCCGCCAGAACTACAGCCCGAAATCGATAAGTTAAATAGCTGGATTTATGACACCGTAAATAACGGCGTGTATAAAGCGGGTTTCGCTACCAGCCAGCGGGCTTACGATGAAGCCGCCGAGCAGCTATTTAACTCTTTGGCGCGGCTGGAACAGATATTAGGCCAGCATCGTTATCTTACCGGCGACAGGCTGACCGAGGCCGATATTCGGCTATGGACCACGCTTATTCGCTTCGACCAGGTGTACGTCACGCATTTTAAATGCGATCGCCTGCGTATTAGTGATTATCTAAACCTGTACGGTTTTTTACGTGATATTTACCAGCTACCGGGTATCGCCGAAACCGTCAATATGGAACATATTCGGCATCATTATTTTCGCAGCCACAAAACGCTAAACCCGCACGGCATTATCTCAATTGGGCCTGAGCAGGATCTCAATGAACCCCACGGTCGCGACAGCCGATTTTAAGGCGATTAAAGCTTGCTCTCACCCGGATTTCAGATTGCTCCAGCAGGGATTTATGTGTAGAAAGAGGGGCAAATTAACCTATAAAGGATGTGGTAATGAATTGGTATTTAAAAGTTCTTAAAAACTACTCTGGGTTCCGCGGCCGTGCTCGTCGTAAAGAGTACTGGATGTTCGCCCTGTTCAGCACCATTATTACCCTGGTGCTAAGCGTTATCGATAGCGCCGCAGGATTTACTTTTTCGGAAGATGCCGGCGTGCTGTCCACTATTTATGGTCTTCTGATATTAGTGCCGACCATCGCAGTTATGGCGCGCCGCCTGCACGATACAAACCGTTCAGCCTGGTGGATACTGATAGGTCTTGTCCCGCTAATTGGCGCACTGGTGCTGCTGGTGTTCTTCTGCCTGAAAGGCTCCGATGGTGAAAACCGTTTCGGCCCCGATCCGCTGGCGGAAGACGCACAGATGACCACAGTTGCCTAATTTTCCCGACGTTTCGCAAACAGTTTAGGGATTTCACGCAGGCACCACGCTTTGGCCTCGCCCATGCTGTCCCGGCGCCAGGCCATAATAATATCGATATCGGCGGTTGACTCCGGGCTAACTACCCGCAGCCGCCCTGTCGCAATATCCTGCTCTACCAGCGAATAGGGTATCGTCGCCACACCTAGTCCGGCCAGTAGCGCCTGGCGCTTTTCTTCCATACTACTGACCGTTAAGCGCGGCTGTTTATCTAATAACTGTACCGTTAATACCGGGCGTTCACGGGCGGTATCCGCCACCGCTACCCCGCGATATTATACCCGCGTTGCTTCGGATAATGGCTCTGGTTCCTGGTGAATCGGATGATCAGGGGCTGCGACGTAAACATTTTTAAGGGTATATAATTTGCGGAAGTTAATTTCTGTCGATGTGCGAAAGTGCATATCCGGCGCAATCACAATATCCGCTCGCCCCTGTTCCAGCCGCTCCCACGCGCCGGCTAAGACTTCAGTGATAATTGAAAGCTGAGTATCGGCTTTTTCCGCCAACCGCTCTATCAGAGGAAACAGCGCCGACGCCGGCACCAGCGCCTCAGCAACCAGCGTAAGGTGAGTTTCCCAGCCGCGCGCCAGCGCCTGCGCATCGGTAGAAAGTTTGTCGGCCGCTTCAAGCAGCAGGCGCCCGCGCTCCAATAGCATTCTGCCTACATTGGTAAATTTTGTCCGATGGCCGGAACGGTCAAACAATACCACGTCCAGTTCGTCTTCCAGCTTTTGCATGGTATAGCTCAGCGCTGACGGCACGCGCCCCAGCTCGTCCGCCGCTGCGGCGAAACTCCCGCGCCGATCGATTGCATCCATTACTCGCAAAGCTTCCAGCGTCAGGGCGCGTTCTCTGGCCATCGTTTTCTCATTCAGTAAATTTGAATATAGCGAGCAGATTAACTGGCTAACAATATCACGTCCAGATTCTTACCATAAGATGAGTAAAAAAGAAGGCTGAATGTATGATAATTCCCAGAACGGCGGGCCAGTGTGGCAAGGCCGATTACGGTTGGTTAAAAGCGCGTTATGCCTTTTCGTTTGGCCACTATTTTGATCCAAACCTTATGGGCTATTCCGTCCTGCGCGCGCTGAATCAAGAGGTGCTGGCACCCGGCGCATCGCTACAGCCTCGCACCTTTCCCCGGGTCGATATTTTGAATCTGGTGCTGGATGGCGATGCCACCTATCGCGATAGCGAAGGGCGACATACCCAAGCCGGCGCCGGTGAAGCGCTGCTGCTGACTACGCGGCCAGGCGTGAGTTACAGTGAATATAATTGCAACGCCGGTGCGCCGTTAACCCGCCTGCAGCTTTGGCTGGACGCCAGCGCCGGGCGTGAGGCACCTTCAATCCAGAAATGCCCGTTAACTGCCCACGGCTGCCAGCTTCTCGCCTCCCCGGACGGCAACCCGAATTGCCTAATGCTACGCCAGCAGGTTTGGATTTATCATTTAGCCTTCACACAGGGAGAAACGTTGGATATCGCGCTGCACGGGCCGCGCGCCTGGTTGCAGTCCATTCACGGCACCTTTCGGGTAAGCGCCGGGGAAAATAGCGCTCGGGAGGTGCTTACCTGCGGCGACGGCGCGTTTATTCACGACGAGTCGTTGTTAACCCTGACGGCAGAAACGGCTTTTCAAGGGCTGTTAATCGATCTGCCCTCCTGACATCGTCCTCCAGAAACGAGAACAGGAAAAAACCGCAGTGAAAACGCTGTCACAGCCGGTGCTTTCATACGTTGACGCTGACCTGTAAGCCGCGTTCTTTCATCGAAAGCGGAGTGGACAGTCATTCATCCGTACTTCCGCTACGCCTGAAAGCAAAAACCCGCCGCAGCGGGTTTTTTAATGAGTTGAAGCTGACCGATAAGCCGCGTTCTTTCATCGAAAGCGGAGTGGACAGTCATTCTCCGTACTCCTGCTACTGTCAACAACGGGTAAAAAGTGATCCACTTACCGTCACCACCAACGGTCTAA
>CALYPF010000207.1 GCA_945271245.1 uncultured Enterobacteriaceae bacterium
ATTAGACCGTTGGTGGTGACGGTAAGTGGATCACTTTTTACCCGTTGTTGACAGAGGAGAATATAACCCTCTGAAATATCCGGAAATAGTAGAACAGTTAAAATCACTGACATCCTTACTCAGTAGAAAGAAAATTAAACTGGCAATAGAAAACCATGAAGATGAAACTGCCGACGAGATAATCGAAGTTATCAAATCTGTTAATTCTGAGTGGGTGGGAGCACACTGTGATATAGGTAATGGAATGATGGCATGGGAAGAACCAGTAGAAACAGTTCGTAAACTGGCTCCTTATGCTTACAGCACGCATTTCAAGGATCATATTGTCACACGCAACGGCGAAGACCTGGTTGTCTGTGGTGTTCCTGTCGGAGAAGGAAGCATTGATATTGATACCTGCTTTAAAACTCTGGTTAAAGAGTCCTCTTTAACCAGAATAAACATCGAAACATGTTTCCCATATGCCTCACCTTTTGCCCGTCCAAAGGGTACTGGCGGCGTATATTCTCTGGAAGGGGCATTCTCCGTAAAAGAGGCACCATTTGAACACCTGAAAATAAAGCCACTTGATTATTACTACCCTGCCAAAATATCTGACTCTGTATTACAGGAACTAATGGCAGCCCAAAATCGTTGTGTTGAGGTTTCTGTTCAGACTCTGAAGAATTTAAGAAAAAAATATTGTTAATAAATTTAAAAGGATACTTTTATGATCATTGATACTAAACATGCCCCCAAAGCTATCGGTCCCTATGTACAGGCAGTATCAACTGGTAATTTATTGTTCATTTCCGGATGTTGTCCTTTCAAACCAGAAGACGGAACCGTAAATGGCGAGACTATAGAAAGGCAAACCAGGCAAGCGATGGATAATCTGAAGGCAATTATTGAATCTGCAGGAATCGGAATGGATAACATCGTAAAAACAACCTGTTTTATCAGTAACATGGATAATTTTTCTCAATTTAACCTTCTGTACAGTGAATATTTCTCATCAGACAAATACCCGGCCAGGTCCTGTGTTGAAGTCGCCAGATTACCGAAAGACGTGCTGATAGAAATTGAAGCCATTGCGGTTATCAAATAATGGGGGATAACCAGATGAATAAATGGATGAAGCTATGCTTCCTTATTCTTGGCGGTGGGACAATTTTCAAATTGTCCAGTATGAAGGACGTATTTTATGTTCCTATGCAGGCTGACTGGGGATTGACTAATACACAGATTGGCTTTGGATTTACAATATATGCTGCTGTTCAGACTATCGGACTATTTAGTTCATTATATATAGCAGATCGCTTTTCCAAAAAAATACTTCTTCCTGCAGGTTTAATCGGTGTGGGTCTGTGCGGCGCTTACCTCACAACATTACCCCCCTTCTCTGGTTACCTTATAGCTTTTGGTGCTATGGCTTTCTTTGGCGAAGTGGTCTACTGGCCCGTGCTACTTAAAGCTGTTCGTCTGTTGGGGAACAGGGATGAACAGGGACGTATGTTCGGCTTTCTGGAAGCTGGACGAGGAGTCGTGGATGTATTAATTGCGTCCGGCGCTTTATTCGTCTTTGTGCAGTTTGGCGAAGGAAAAGCTGGCATGCAGGCTGGTCTTGTTTATTACACATTAATCACCATTATTGTTGGAATTATCACCTACTTTATTGTGGATGCAGACGACAGGACCATTCCACAGAATGACGAAGATGTTAATAAACAGATATTCAAGGGGATAAAGAATGTCGTTAAATCACCAAATCTGTGGCTGGCCTCATTTTGTATATTCTTTGTGTACTCCGCATATTGTGGGCTAACATATTTCATACCATTCCTGAAAGATATCTATGCCCTTCCCGTTGCACTCGTGGGTGCTTACGGGATTATTAACCAGTACGGACTAAAAATGGTGGGCGGGCCAGTTGGCGGTTATCTCGCAGATAAAATTTCTCATTCTCCGGTCATCTATCTGAAATGGACTTTCCTTATTTCAGCAGTCGCTATGCTACTTTTTATTCAACTACCACACGACTCAATGAATGTTTATCTTGGAATGACTGCAACTCTTGGATTTGGTGCAATCATTTTTTCACAACGGGCAATTTTTTTTGCGCCAATGGATGAAATCGGTACCCCCAGAGAATTTGCTGGTTCAGCAATGGCGTTTGGGTGCATTATTGGTTACATGCCTTCCATGTTTGCTTACACGCTTTATGGTTCGCTGTTAGATAATTTTTCTGGCATACAGGGCTATAACTATGTTTTTTCTGTAATGGTGGCATTTAGTCTGCTGGGATTCATTTGTGCGACTCTGCTTACCCGAAGGATGAAGATGAGAAATGAGTAATAGCGTCAATACATTATCACTATTCTCCGTTTAACAAGGGGTTATTTATGCCAGTGCTTTTTGTCCGTTGTATTGCTGAATAACCAGAAGAGAGGCAATCTCCCGGAACAGAATAATACGCATATAGCAGTGGTCGTGTCGAATTCTGGCGCGGCCTTTTTTACCCAAAAGAAGATGGTCCCCGGCGTCGTTTCAGTAAGCGTTAACGGAGTGCCGTATTGATACTTATTTATTGGTGAGTGCTACGTTCCATGGCAGGAGCTCGTCAACCCAGTTGGAGAGTAACGCACGGCTCAGTTCGACACCCTGACGGGCAAAGATTTCACTCTGACGATACAGTGGCAGGTGTTCGCAGTATTTTCCCGTTAACACGCGGGCAAGTAACCCCGGGCCCGCGACACCACGCGCTATCGGACGGGACGGTGCCGGTGCTTCAACGATGCAGTCACATTTTGTACAGGCTTTTTTTACCCGTTCTGTGCGGATCACTTTCAGGGCGCTGCTCACCAGTTCCAGTTGTTCTGCGCTGACTTCCCCCAGATAATCCAGCTCACCACCACACTCCGGGCAACAGCTTTCTTCTGGCTCCAGGCGGTTTATTTCGCGGGGCAGATGCGCCGGTAACGGGCGACGATGACGCGACTGTCGCAACTGGCGGGGAACCTGCGGGTCATCCTCACGCCCGCTGTAACGATCGCTGTTCTGTTCGCGTCGTTTCAGCAGGGCTTCAGCCTGTTCAACTTCACGACGCAGTTTTTCAGAACGGGTACCGAACAGCATCCGGCGCAGTTTTTCCACCTGGGCCCGCAGATGCTCTATTTCCCGCTCATCTTCTTCGATCTTTTCTTCGGCACGTGCCAGCGCAGAACGCAGGAAGGCCTCCGTCTCTTCAACCAGACTCAGTTGTTGGTCTTTCTGACGGAGGGCTTCAGCCTGCTCAGAGAGCAACCTTTCCAGCTCAGTGATCCGAATGAGGTATTTCTGACTCATGACCGTTTTTATAATCCGGCCATGACATTTTTACAACATTGTCAGTGCGTTAAGACGGGATGTTTTTGGCTGACGCCAGTCCAGCTTATCGAGGAGCATTGCCAGTTGCGAGCGGGTAATGGATATCTTGCCGTCACGCACCGCAGGCCAGATAAACTGGCCTTCCTCCAGGCGTTTGGTGAACAGGCACAGACCATCAGCATCAGCCCACAGGATTTTAATCGTGTCACCCCGTCGGCCACGGAAGATGAACAGGTGACCGGAGAAGGGATTATCATTCAGCACATGCTGTACCTGTTCTCCCAGTCCGTTGAAGGATTTACGCATATCGGTAACGCCGGCAACGAGCCAGATGCGGGTGCCTGACGGGAGTGAGATCATCGTCCCCTCCCGGTCAGTTCACGGATCAACACAGTGAGCAGCTCTGGTGAAGGATTTTCCAGCGTCATGTTACCGTGACGGAACTCCACCTTGCAGGAGCTGGCACTGACAGTAGTCTGGGTGGATAAAGACGGAGTAAGAGCAGCCACCGGTTCTTTCGGCTCATCAGGCGTTATCTCTACAGGTAATAATTCAACGCCTGCGTCAGAAGTGGTTGTCACCGGAAGACGCTGCGATATACACCCTTCGTTTTGCCAGAGTCTGAGCCATTTGAATATAACATTATCATTGACGCCATTTTCTCGTGCAATCTGGACCACACAAGCACCGGGTTGTGATGCCAGTTCAACCATACGAAGTTTGAATTCATTCGAATACTTTTTACGAGGTTCTTTTCGCCAGTCCTGCAATTCCATACTTAGATGTCCGTCTGTGTCAGATGGGCGTCTAAGTTACCAATTCTTGTCTAATGGCTACATACGGCGGTCGGTTTACGCTTACGATACGACTGGCAGGATGCCAATCAATGATCGGAAGCATGCCAAGTCGTGATCGATTCAGATGCCATTTTGCACCTTCAGAATTTGAGCCTGCTACAGTTGTTCCTGATAAGGATCTGGATAAATATGACGAGTATTTACCAGAGTCTTTGCTTGCGAAATGGATTTGCCCCTATATTTCCAGACACCTGTCATCACTTAACCCATTACTGGCCC
>CALYPF010000208.1 GCA_945271245.1 uncultured Enterobacteriaceae bacterium
TGGAGGCGCATTATAGGGACTATTGAGCCGCTGGCAAGCCCTTATTTCAAAAAAAGACTCGTTCGTGCTTTTTTTACTCAAAACGGCCCTAAAAGGGTACTTTTTGCAGCGATGAGAAACCGTAACGCCGTAATACCGGCAGTAATTGCAAGGCTTCAGTCGTTAATTCTGTGCAAAATGCTTTATTTTCTTCTTTAGAGAATATCGCCGGTGCTTCATGTTCTAATAGCCAGGCCGTGCGACGCGCAATTGCTGCCCCGGAATCCACAAATCGTGTACCTGAAGGCAATACCTGCGCTAACTCATCTTTAAGCAAAGGGAAATGCGTACACCCTAGCACTACCGTATCTGGAGGCTCTGGCATACGTAACCACGGGCGTACTATTTGTCTGATAGCCCCCAGAGACACTGAGCGCCCGTGCAATTTGGCTTCAGCTAACTCAACCAGCTCCGCCGAGCCTAATAATTCTATTTGGCATTCCATTGCAAAACGGACAATAAGATCTTGAGTATACGGGCGGCGCACTGTCGCTCGCGTCGCCAGCAGCCCTACTATCCCATTTACCGTTAAGCGCGCTGCCGGTTTTATCGCTGGCACAACCCCCACAACCGGGAATGCGAATTTTTCACGTAATGCGGGTAGAGAAACCGTACTGGCGGTGTTGCAGGCAACAATAACCATCGCTAAAGGGTATCGCTGCTGAATAGATTCAACAATAGTAACCACCCGCTCGACAATAATCGTTTCGCTCTTTTCCCCATAAGGAAAAGCTCCGTTATCGAAAGCGTAGAGATAATGCAACCCGGGCAATAGTGCGCGCACTTCATCATAAACCGATAGCCCACCCACGCCGGAATCAAATACCAGCACGGTGGGCTTTCCATTAGAAGGAGTAGCTGCCAGACAAGAAGTATTCTCGCCCTGCAGTATGATAGCCATAAACCGTCTCGTAATTTTTATCGAACAGGTTGGCGATTCTACCACGAACGGTTAACGCGGAGGTGAGAGGATAAGAAAGCGCAGCATCCCAAAGACTCACGCCGCCCAGTTTTACCTTTTGATTTGTTACCACATTGAAGTTGCGATCGTAACGCTCACCAAGGTAACGGTACGTCAGCGACCAACCCATCTGGTATATGCGCCCGTTCAAAGCATATTTTACCTGCTGTTTTGCGCGCCGTAGCAGTACCTCATGCGTAGTTGCATTACGTGGATCTAAGTAATCGTATGAGAGTTGATGCGTGACGGGTCCGGTATCAAAAGAGGCCGTTGCTTCCACGCCTTTGATCCGCGCCTTACCGATATTTTCATATCGCCATGTCGTGGGATTAGCATCAATAAGATTATCTATTTCATTACGATAGCCCGAGATACGCCAGGTAACAGGCCCAGAGTCTCCTTCAATACCAGCTTCCCATTGCCGACTCTCTTCAGGCGATAACCGTGAGTTACCGTAAAAATCGCTATAAAGTTGCCCGAGGTTCGGCGCCTTGAAAGCCGTGCCGTAAGAGGTAATCAGACGATAACCTTTTGCAAACTGCCAGGCCGCACTGGTTTGCCATGTCGTATGCCGGCCCTGACGAGAAATATCGTCCCCGCGCACGGCGCCTTCTAGCGTAATGTCTCCCATTTGCTGCTGCGTGGTCGCGTACAGGCCAAGATCCCGCGCTTCGTGTCCTTTTGATAAGTAAGCCGTGCCCGGTTGTGTGGTCTCTTTCTGCCAGTCAACGCCTGCGCTAAGCGTGCCATGCGCTATTTGCAGTGTATTTCCCCACTGCAGATTATATTGCCGGGCATCATCCAGTGTGGCCCCTGTCCGGTAACGCCCAATACGAGGGTCGTAGTTGTAATCTTTACTGTGGCTATAGCTCGCTATAAGTTGAGACGATAATCTGCCGTCCTGATAACGTAGCCCGGTATCCCAGCTCTGAGTATATAGCTGGCGCGTATCCATAATACCTGTAGCATTGTAGTTTGAATCATAAATCAATGAACCATCAAAGCTTGTCCGGTTGTCGTAATTATAACCGCGAACAAACCCTGAAAAGGCGTCGTTAAACCGGTGTTCCAGTGCGCCATAGAGTGATTTGCTTAAAAAACCGTCCCGATCCGGTTGACGGGGGCCGCCATAGTTATCCGGCAAGTTTGCCACCACATCAAAACCTTTAGTGTGGGTATAATCCCCCGCCAGCGTAATCCGCGTATTTCCCAGCGTTTGCTGAGTAGCAATGGTGTCATTTTGGTAGCCATGAGATCCCATTTCTGCACCAATCGTGGTGCCCGCATGCTCGCGACCAGTAATAATATTGACTACACCGCCGATAGCATCAGATCCATACACCGCTGAACGTGCGCCTCGCACATATTCGATACGCTGAACAAGCGACAAGGGAATTTGGCTAATATCCGATGAACCGCTGATCCCTGCAGAATTCAAGCGAATACCGTCAATAAGCAGCAGCACGTGGCGGCTTTCAGTTCCGCGAATAAACAAAGAGTTGGTCTGCCCTAATCCGCCATTTTGCGCAATATCCACGCCAGGCAAATGCGTTAATGCCTCAGCAACGCTTTTTACCTGCCAGCGCTCAATGTCATCACGGGTTACGACGGATGCCGGTGCTAAAACTGAAGAGACGGGCTGAAGAAATCGGCCCGCACTAACTACCATAACATTGGGAGCGCTTTCCTGCGCCCACCCGGAAAATGCCGTGACGGGCAGCGCCGACAGCAGCATTTTTTTTTTTATCATCATTAATGGAGCATCCAATCAAAAATAACGGATGCCACAGGCAGTCTTGATAGCACGCGATAAGACCGCCGGAGGCGATACAGTTCCGGCAGGTCTTCGGGCTTAGAGGCGATAATGGACAAGGACTTCCCATTAGATCAGCATAACCGCGGCAAACAGTTTGTCAGGCATAGCCTGACCGTTTTGTTTGCTAAAGTGGCATGTTGACACCAACAGTGTCTGCAAATAGTGCTCTCATCCCGCCTGTCTTTACCGCTGCGCGTCAGCTCCAGAATTGCACTGGATTCCCTTTTCACTCAGGGGAGACCGGAGCGCGCATGCTACAGGCTACGGCACAGAGGTGTCCAGAATTGTGAAAGCGCTTCATTTGATTCAATACTGGACATCACGCGGCTATCCCCTACAATCCACCGCGTATTTTTTATCGCCTGGAACGATATATGACGCCTGAACATTTACCTACTAATCAGTATGAAGCACAACTGGCCGAGAAAGTCCTACGCTTGCAAACGTTGATGGCCCCTTATTCTTCACTGATCCCGGAAGTGTTCCGTTCGCCGCTAAGTCACTATCGTATGCGAGCCGAATTTCGCGTTTGGCACGATGGCGACGACCTGTATCACATCATTTTTGATAAGCAGACGCATGCCCGGATCCGGGTTGACTCTTTTCCGGCGGCCAGCGCATTAATTAATGCGCTGATGGGCGAAATTCTATCAGGCGTGCGTGAGACCCCGGCGCTGCGGAAAAAACTCTTTCAGATTGACTATCTTTCAACACAAAGCGATCGGGCTGTGGTGACTTTGCTATATCATCGCGCGCTGGATGATGAATGGAAACAACACGCTTTGGCGCTGCGAAACGCCCTGCGTGCCAAAGGATTCAATCTGCATCTCATTGGTCGAGCGACAAAAACCAAAATAGCGCTCGATCAGGATTACGTAGATGAACGGCTTCTGGTTGATGGCCGGGAAATGATCTATCGCCAGGTTGAAAATAGCTTTACGCAGCCTAACGCCGCTGTAAATATCCAAATGCTGGAATGGGCGCTAAACGTAACGGCCGACGCCGAGGGCGATCTATTAGAGCTTTACTGCGGTAACGGCAACTTTTCGCTGGCGCTGGCGCGTAATTTCCGGCGCGTTTTAGCAACAGAAATCGCTAAACCTTCGGTTGCCGCAGCGCAATATAATATCGCCGCAAATCACATCGATAATGTACAAATTATCCGCATGTCCGCCGAGGAATTTACTCAGGCTCTGAACGGAGAACGCAGTTTCAACCGTCTTAAGGGCATCAATTTGCATGAATACCAGTGCAACACAATTTTTGTCGATCCACCGCGCAGCGGGCTGGATGCTGAAACAGAAAAGATGGTGCAAGGCTGGCCGCAGATTTTATATATCTCCTGCAATCCTGAAACACTGTGTAAGAACCTCGAAACGCTTACTAAAACGCATGATGTCAAACGTCTGGCGCTGTTTGACCAGTTCCCGTATACCCACCATATGGAGTGCGGCGTTCTGCTGGAGCGGAAATAAAACGTGCCGTTTGCCGTTTGCCGTTTGCCGTTTGCCGTTTGCCGTTTGCCGTTTGCCGT
>CALYPF010000209.1 GCA_945271245.1 uncultured Enterobacteriaceae bacterium
TGTATTGATTCACTAGAGGTACGACATTAAACCGGGATCAGGTTGGAGATTACGGGAACTGGTGGGATGTAGTGCTGGTGGGGCTTTGGCTGCTCAGATGCCTGGAATTTGCACCTCAGCTATGAAATACGACAAATTTCAACAATCAGGGATTTAATTCACTTTATGCGCGACTTTTTAAAGAAACCTCATACGCGCTTTAATACCGTTTAAAAACACTTCAAAGCTGGTAACAACGTCGATTAATCGGCCTGATACTGATCAAAAAACACCCATTAAAAAGATGTATTTTAAATGCCATTTATTAACCCGTTAGGGGTATGCGTGGTGTAGCCTGTTATCCTCATTATTAACCAGCTTTTTTGTGTGTCTTATGTGGTTCCTGTTCTGGCGCTACAGGGCCACCCTGTTCTGAGATGCCATACCTCGCCAAAATCTCTCTGCGCTCCTCATCTGATAATGCCTCAAGCACCAGAGCTGTCTGTATCGATGTGCGGGATAGGGCCGAGAAGTCATTGCTTGCCGCTTCAAGTAATTCCTCTGGGAAAATGCCATGTTTCCCGCTGTTTTTGAAAGAATTAATTATCAAAGTAACCTCCTCCTTTGAAAGAGCTCGATAAATAGCCTTCCACCAAAACTCATGCTCTTGAACATCAACGTCTGATCGGGGTTGTTGAGCAACACTTTCGCCAGAAGCGCCAAAATAAGCCTGTGATATGGCTGGGAGGAGCGACACATGATACTCATACGCCTTTGTCCCTTCCCGTTTTCGTTTCAGTGACGGGTTGCCTGTAGCCAGTAGATCTAGCTTTTTACGAACATTGGCCGGAGTGCCTGGAAAACCAGGAATCCCTAAACATTCTTGGGTGGTAACCCACTCTTTCTGTTGCTGATGTATAGACATACTTTTCTCTTTACTAAAAAAGTCTGATTTGATTTTTTGATTAAAAAACATACTTTTCATTAAAAAACATATAATTGGATAAGAATTCGTGCTATCGAAAGAATCGATAAAGGATTGAAAAGATCTTTACACGCAAGCTTTTGCGATCTATTCTTACCCTCGAACCGGTAACCGTTAGCGGCTACCGATAGCGGTAACTAATAAGGATTGCACGATGTCAGTTAAAAACCAAGAGCAAGACTGGCACGCGGAGCAGGTAAAAGCCGCCATTCGTATGAAGGGTAAGACGCTCGCACAATTATCTCGCGAAGCCGGGTTAAGCCCTGACACCATGCGTAATGTGCTCCGCTGCCATATCCCTCGTTACGAGGCGATCATTGCAAATTATCTGGAAGTCTCACCGGCTCTTATTTGGCCGAGCCGGTATTCGGAGGTAGGGAAATGCAGACAACTCAATGGGTAACAGTACAGGAGTGCGTGGGGTTATCTGGTTTCCCTGTCAGCCCGGCGAATATCCGTCGCAAGCTCGAAAATCTGGTTTGTGGCCGTAACGAACTTTTCCGCAAACGCCAGGGTTCAAAAGCCGTAGAGTATCGCCTTGATGCCCTTCCCGTTGAGGCCCGCGCCGAGTTGCTGCTTAAGCAGGGTGCTGTTGAAACCAGCCAGGGTGTGATTGAACTTGCTCGCCCGGTGTCAGCCACCCTTGACTCTGAACGGCGTGCACTGTGGCAGCGCTGGGACGCTGCCAGCGACTCACAGCGTCAGCTTGCTGAACGCTGGCACCCTGTGGTTATGCTGGCCGATGAATTGATCGCAAGTGGCATCACCGCAAAAACGGCCTTTCAGACTGCGGCCAGTCGCTATGACGTCAGCGCAGCGTCGCTGCGGGATAAGTATTACCGGGTACAAAAATACGCAAAGCAGGATTGGGTCGCTGTCCTGATTGACCGGCGCGGCGGTGCGAAGCATGAATCAAAACAGGTCGGCTTCGACGAAGACGCCTGGCAGTTCCTGCTGGCCGATTACCTCCGCCCCGAGCAACCAGCATTCCGCAAATGCTATGAACGCCTGGAGCTGGCCGCCCGTGAGCACGGCTGGAATATTCCCTCTTATTCCACCGCGTACCGCCGCGTGCAGCAGAATGTAGACCGGACAATGGTTGTCGCCTGCCGCCAGGGCGAGCACGCGCTGATGCACCTGCTCCCAACCCAGCGCCGCACGGTTGAACAGCTGAGCGCCCTGCAATGGATTAACGGCGATGGCTACCAGCACAACGTCTTTGTGCGCTGGTTTAACGGTGAGATATTGCGCCCTAAAACTTGGTTCTGGCAGGACGTTAAAACAAGGAAAATCGTTGGTTTCCGCTGTGATGTAAGCGAAAACACCGATTCAATCCGGTTGTCATTTATGGATGTTATTAAGCGGTATGGCATCCCGGAAGATTTCCACATCACGATTGATAATACCCGCGCAGCGGCTAACAAATGGCTGACCGGGGGTGTTAAAAATCGCTACCGCTTTAAAGTGCGAGAAGACGACCCGACCGGGCTTTTCCCTCTGATTGGCGCCACCATCCACTGGACAAGCGTTGTTGCGGGCAAAGGCTGGGGCCAGGCAAAACCCATCGAGCGCGCCTTCGGTGTTGGAGGCATGGAGGAATATGTTGATAAGCATCCGGCGCTGTCCGGTGCATACACCGGCCCGAACCCAATGGCGAAGCCGGATAATTACGGCTCAAGGGTAATTGAGGCCGGGCAGTTTCTGGAGATTCTGGCCGAGGGTGTGGCGATGTTTAACGCGAAGGTCAAGCGCCAGACTGAAATATGCGCGGGCCAGCTTTCCTTTGACCAGGCTTTCGAGCGGGAATTTCCAAAAACCATCGTTCGCAAGCCTACGGCGGAGCAGTTGCGCCTGTTCCTGCTGCCAGCGGAGGCCGTTACGGTCAACCGCAAGGGCGAATTCAGCCTCACCGCAGGCGGTACGCTGCGCGGCGCCAAAAACGTTTACCACAATATGGCGCTGATGAATGCAGACATCCGTAAAGTGGTTGTGCGCTTCGACCCGCAGAACCTGCACGGCAACGTTTTCTGTTACACGCTGGACGGCAAATTTATCTGTGAGGCCATTTGTATCACGCCTGTAGCGTTTAATGACACTCAGGCCGGGCGCGAGCACTCCCGCCAACAAAAACGGCTTAAAAAGGCTACTGACGCCGTTATTGCAGCCCGGAAGCAGAAAGACGCACTGGAGATATCCGAGCTTATGCCCCGCCTGGCCGAGCCGGAAGCGCCAGAATCACGCGTTGTTGCCGTATTCCGCCCCCAGACGCACGGCAATACCGCAATCGCGCACGCAGTTGACGAGGAATCGCAGCCTGATAACGACGAATATCTGAATAATTCGCTGGATATTCTCGAATTAAATAAACGCAAAGACATTATTTAAACCGAATTTAAATAACTGGAGTTAATTATGGTGAATATTACCGATATTCGCGCAGGCCTGCGCACGCTCGTTGATGCCGGTCGCGCTACTTACGCTCAGGTGGCCCGTGAAACCGGAATAAGCTCCGGCACAATCAGCGGTTTCATGAACGATAAATACAATGGCGATAATGAGCGCGTCGCAATGACTCTTTCACGCTGGATTGAGAACCAGAACGCTACCTCAGAGCTGCCGGAGCCGCCGCGCTTTATCGAAACTCAGACGTCACGGCAAATCTGTACGTCCATGCGCTTTGCGCGGCTCACTGAGAGCATCGCTGTTATCTGCGGTAACCCCGGCGTGGGCAAAACCGCCGCCGCCCGCGAATATTGCCGCTCAAACGACAACGTGTGGATGATTACGATCACCCCATCCTGCGCCAGCGTTCTGGAGTGCCTGACTGAACTGGCGTATGCGCTGGGAATGAATGACGCCCCCCGCCGTAAAGGGCCGCTGTCCCGCGCCCTGCGCCGCCGCCTGGACGGTACGCAGGGGTTGGTCATTATCGACGAATCTGACCACCTGCAAATCGAAGCGCTGGAGGAACTGCGTTTACTCCAGGAGTCTGCGGGAATCGGCCTGGTGCTGATGGGAAATCACCGTGTTTATTCCAATATGACCGGCGGCAACCGCACTGTTGAATTTGCCCGTCTATTTTCCCGTATCGCAAAACGTACAGCGATAAATAAGACCAAAAAAGCGGACGTCAACGCCATTGCCGATGCCTGGCAGATTACCGGCGATAGCGAACGCCAGTTATTACAGGCTATTGCTCAAAAACCGGGGGCGCTACGCATTCTGAACCACGCCCTGCGCCTGGCCGCAATGACGGCTCACGGTAAGGGGGAGCGCATCAACGAAGTTTATTTGCGTGATGCATTCAGGGATTTAGATCTGGATGTCAACAACGGGTAAAAAGTGATCCACTTACCGTCACCACCAACGGTCTAA
>CALYPF010000210.1 GCA_945271245.1 uncultured Enterobacteriaceae bacterium
CTGGATCAGTTTTCAACCGCTGGGGTGGATCAGTTTTGCACCGTTGGTAACATCCTCTCCTGAACATATAAGTTCGGATAACTTCTGCTCCAAGTGCAGATGCAATTTCCACTGCTCTGGTGATAGCTTCACAGGAAGTGAATCGGGTATCTATCTCACAATAAAGACCATGAGAATCAATGGATTTTCTGACTTTTGACAGATATTCAGGAGATATACTGTTCAGGACACCAAATTCCGGATGCAGACCAACATCCGGAATGATATTAATTTCGACCCCATCCAGCCCCAGTTCACTGGTTTTATCAATGAAGTCGAAAATATCCATCATTCCCTGCTGAAAGAACAGATGATATGACTCAGTCTCAAGGCCTAGTTTCATGGCGAACCTCCATAGTATTTGAGACTGATTGTAGTTTTTTATACATTTGTAAAATGTGTTCAAAGTAGAATAATTTCTCACTTAGTGAATAAATTTACTACTTGGTGTTATTTTGAGCCACTTTGGTGGACTCTGTTCTGCATCTGGTATAGCATTCAGATGTACTTTGTTCATGAGGTTATTATATGAAATCTATTGTTAATCATGAGTTTACTGAGGATGACAGGCAGCTTTTGCTCTCATATATTCCATTCATCGACAGTCTTGGTCAGTTCTTGGGTGAGTATTGCGAGATCGTCCTGCATAGTTTTGAGGACTTGCATCATTCCGTTATTCATATCGTTAACGGGCATGTGACGGGGAGAGAGAAGGGGGCACCTGTAACAAATATAGCACTGGAAAAACTGGCAGAATTTAACTCAACAAACGATATGTGGGATGTCTATTTCAACCATAAAGGCGTTCGCCCTTTTAAATCATCGTCATCACTTATTCTGAATAAAAATAAAGAACCAGTAGGTATGATATGTATGAACTTTGCTCTGGATATGCCTCTTAATGCATTTATTGAAAACTTTGCAAAATCGTCAAACTGTAAAAACGAAAATTTCACTCAGGATATCAATAATCTTGTGCTTAGTCACCTTGAACCTGTTAAAAATATGGTTTACTCCAATAAGAATATACCAAGTAAAAACAAGAACTTTGAAATAGTAAAAGAACTTAATTCTATTGGGTTGTTTAAGTTCCCGGTTACAACAAAAATTGTTTCATCGGTTCTTGGTATCAGTGCTAACACTATTTATAAACATCTCAGGGTATTAAATAATAAGGGGAAGGAGAATTAAGGTGTCTGTATTCTGAACTTATAAGTAAGTTGTTTGTCTGAAGCGTATTGATATTTATTTTTCGGTTAGAGCAACTTTCTAGGGAAACAGATCGCGTATCCAGTTTGCCTGTCATTCCTAGATATGTTCAATGACGTAACGCAGCCATTTTTCTGGAGCCATATTGTTCAGACGGCATGTACCAATCCGCAGGTACAGCATCGCCGCATCCTCAAGTAATGCCGGTAATTTGGGGCGTAATTCTGTTGCGCTTTTACTGAACACAATGCCGTATTCAGTAAGAAGTCCAAGAACATGATCTATCAGTTGTGTCCTTCCATCGAGATCAACCGATGCATTTTCAAAAAAGCCTGGACGTTCTGTAGGTCCAGACTTTTTATTGGTACCAGTCGTATAGTTCTATATTGATAGGTTTCAGCTATTGCTGTGCGTTGTTATAATCATTTTTCTGACGCCATTGATAAGATTTAACATGTTGTGCTGGATGCAATATTACATCATAGTTGAGTTCCCTTATTTCCTGTGGGCAGTGATGGGATGTCCCGCAAGCCTTCATCGCAACGGTCATTTTGGCTGTTATACCAGCCAGTTAAGCAGTTGGTTGTGAGAAAGTTTGATCTTTCCCGCGTGATTGCCACGAGCATTGATACTGAAAAGATAAAAGTTCGTTTTAGCCTGAGCGATGTCGGTAATTTTCTGTTCAATCATGGCCTTTCTCTTACTTTTGTGGTTAAAATTTATTCGCTATGGCGCAATTGAAAGCGGTCGTGAAGGTGGGGGAAGACTATCTCATCACTTACCATATTTCCGACATATTCTCACAACAAAATACCACGTAACTATTGATGAATATTGTTCTCTCCTGAGCAGCGTTTATGCTTTAATTGCTAAATCGATTTAATTAGTTTAGCAATTAGTATATTGGAGCCTTTATGAGCACAAGAGTATGGGTACTTGGTGATGCGGTTGTTGATTTATTACCCGAAAGCCAGGGGAGACTACTACAGTGTCCTGGCGGGGCGCCTGCTAATGTTGCAGTCGGTATCGCAAGGCTGGGGGGGAAAAGTGCCTTTATTGGCAAAGTTGGCGATGATCCTTTCGGTCGCTTTATGTATCAGACACTGAGTACAGAAAATGTTGATACACGTTATATGTCTCTTGATCCTCAACATCGCACCTCAATTGTGGCTGTAGGACTTGATGAGCAAGGAGAAAGAAACTTTACCTTTATGGTACGCCCAAGTGCCGATCTTTTTTTACAACCTGATGGCCTTCCTGCATTTGGGCCGGGTGAATGGCTCCATCTTTGTTCCATTGCGCTCAGTGCAGAACCTTCCCGAAGTACCGCATTTCTGGCTATGGAGAAAATACGTCAGGCTGGCGGAAACATCAGTTTTGATCCCAATATCCGCAGCGATCTCTGGCAGAGTGAAGCGCTATTAAGGAAATACCTTGATCGCGCACTTTCGCTGGCGAATATCGCTAAATTGTCCGAAGAAGAGTTGCTATTCATCAGTGGCGAAAGCCAGGTTCAGCAAGGCGCATATTCATTAGTACAACGTTATTCGTTGACTTTATTGCTTATCACACAAGGAAAAAATGGCGTACTTGTGTATTTTCAGGGGCAGTTTATCCACTATCCCGCCAAACCTGTTTCTGTCGTCGATACGACCGGGGCAGGAGATGCTTTTGTCGCTGGATTACTTGCCGGTCTGGCTGATTCTGGAATACCAACAAATACCAGACAGCTTGAACGAATCATTGTACAAGCTCAGATTTGTGGTGCTCTGGCGACCACGGCTAAAGGCGCGATGACCGCCTTACCCCGACAACACGATCTCCCTTCACAATAGTGATCCTGCTGTTGTATCTGTAACCCGATTTGTCGTGCCTGTCACATTTACTAAATCGGTTTAGCGAAAATAATTGCTTTGGCTAAAAAGTCAGCTTTATTATCAACACCTAAACCGGTTTAGCATTTTAGCAATTTTTATAATTCTCTGATGGGACGCGACAAATTATGTATAAAAAAACAACTTTGGCAGTGTTAATTGCTTTGCTGACCGGTGCTACAACGGTACATGCGCAAACGGATATTAGCAGTATCGAATCTCGACTGGCGGCGTTGGAACAACGTTTAAAAAATGCGGAATCCCGCGCCCAGGCGGCAGAAGCAAGGGCCAAAACAGCTGAATTACAGGTTCAGAAACTGGCTGAAACACAACAACAAAATCAGCTAACAACTCAAGAAGTAGCACAGAGAACAGTTCAGCTCGAACAGAAATCCGCAGAAAACAGTGGTTTTGAGTTTCATGGCTATGCCCGTTCCGGGTTACTGATGAATGATGCCGCTTCCAGTAGCAAAAGTGGGCCGTATCTGACTCCCGCAGGTGAAACTGGTGGAGCTGTTGGCCGTCTGGGAAATGAAGCCGATACCTATGTCGAGTTAAATGTAGAACATAAACAAACACTGGATAACGGTGCGACCACACGCTTTAAAGCAATGTTGGCTGACGGACAAAGAGATTACAACGACTGGACTGGCGGCTCCAGTAACCTGAATATCCGACAGGCTTTTGCCGAACTGGGCGCATTACCAAGTTTTACCGGAGCATTCAAAGACAGTACTGTCTGGGCTGGTAAACGCTTTGATCGCGACAATTTTGATATTCACTGGTTAGACTCCGATGTCGTATTTTTAGCGGGAACGGGCGGCGGTATCTATGACGTAAAATGGAACGATACATTTCGCAGTAACTTTTCTCTCTACGGACGTAATTTCGGCGATCTTGATGGTATCGACAATAACGTTCAGAATTACATCCTCACCATGAATCATTATGCAGGCCCCTTCCAGTTGATGGTTAGCGGATTACGGGCAAAAGATAATGATGATCGAAAAGATGCCAATGGTGATCTCATTCAAACTGATGCTGCAAATACTGGCGTACATGCGTTAGTTGGTCTGCACAATGACACTTTCTGTCAACAACGGGTAAAAAGTGATCCACTTACCGTCACCACCAACGGTCTA
>CALYPF010000211.1 GCA_945271245.1 uncultured Enterobacteriaceae bacterium
ATTCAGAGGAGCAGATTAACCCCTGGATCAGTTTTCAACCGCTGGGGTGGATCAATTTTGCACCGTTGGTAACAAGTAGGGCAGACGACCCGGCAGCGCCGGGGAGCCGATGGGAGCGCCAGAGTGATGAAGCGAGGCAGATTGCTTTTTTGAGTCGAAACAATATACTGTTTATATATACAGCACAATGCGCAGGTGACGCGATGAAGAGCGACTACAATCCGGAGCAACGGGAAGGTTTAAATAGCTTCAAATGGCATGGCGAAGACGTTTTGATTGTTCACCCTGGCGCATATCCGCAATTTATAGCGAACGGCCAGATTGTAATGTTCAGGCGTTATGACGGGTTGGTTTGGTGCGGCCGTGTTTGGGAGTATCCAAAACCTTCCTGGTATGAATTTGAAATTGATAAACCAGTGGACACATGGGAAGCCCTCCAGTGGCTAATCGAGAAGCATCGCATGTGGTTGGCTAATGAGGATGATTTCTCAGGGCAGGACGAATTGCCTTTCTGACGGGAGACTTACCAAAAAAAGCCCCATTTTGGGGCATTTAAAATGCCATCATTTCATGCGCCAGCTGCGCTGCCGGCATCGTCTTTTTGATGTCAAAAACGTTCACCGGTCGCAGCTGGCCGTAGTAATTATGCCGTCATATGGTCATCTTCAGAACGGAATATCATCATCGAAATCCATAGGAGGTTCATTCGATCCCGGTGGTGTTTGCGGCGATGGTTGCGGCGTTGATTGCTGCCCGTTCCCACTGGTTGCCGGTCGTCCACCTAGCATTTGCATCGTACCGCCCACGTTCACAACAACTTCCGTTGTGTATTTTTCGATGCCAGCCTGGTCTGTCCATTTCCGAGTACGTAATTGTCCCTCGATATAAACCTGTGACCCTTTACGCAAATACTCTCCGGCAACCTCTGCCAGCTTGCCAAACAGCACTACCCGATGCCACTCCGTTTGCTCTTTCATTTCACCGGAAGTTTTATCACGCCAAGTTTCAGACGTTGCCAGGGTGATATTAGCAACTGCGCCACCGTTTGGCATGTAACGAACTTCAGGATCTGCACCTAAATTGCCTACCAAAATTACCTTGTTTATACCGCGAGATGCCATAGTTATTTCCTCTTGTTATTAAACATCAGTGAAACGCTGCCATCAGCCTGCAATTGCAGCGCCGCATCGTACTTTTTGCCGGTCTTGGCTGATTTAAAGCCTTTTATTTCGCGAGTTTTTCCTTTAGATAGAAGGTCAGAAATTTGGGTGATCGTGAGAGCCTTACCGAACTGAGTCCCCCACAATACAAACTTGCACGCTTCATTCGTACAGTTACAGGCTTTAGGGTGATACTTCATCTTGGCTTTGCAGCGTGGGCAATTTGCGTCAAAATTCATCGCCGTAAAGTCAGGTTGTCCGTTACGATCCGGAACAGCATTTCTGCACTCTGGATAGTTGTTACATCCCCAGAACACGCCCTTATCATTTTTACGTCGAACATAGCGCCCACCGCAATCGCACGGATAAATAGTGACCTTAAGCCGGGAAAGGTCTACGTTGTCCACCTGGAAAGCGACAAAGGTTTCAAGCTCGTCAAGAAAGCTATCAACCGTCAGTTCGCCTGACTCAATCATTTTTTGTTGCTCGTGCCACAACGCCGTCATGTCAGGAGTAGTCATGATCGGCGGCAACGCCTGGATAAGGGAGATACCCAGCTCAGTTGGCACAATTTGCTTTTTGGATATGCTGTAGAATCCGCGCTCAAGTAACAGCTTGAGTATTGCTCCACGCGTGGCAGGGGTGCCGATACCGCCCTGTTCCTGATCGTCCTTTTCGGTATCACGGTCGAGAAGCAGTTGCTTAATCTTTGGATCTTCCACATACCGCGCCACCCGGCGTAAATCTTCCAGAAGTGAAGCCTCTGTATACAGAGGAGGCGGCGTTGTTTTATCACGAACTACGTCAACCTTATGACACTCAGCCGTATCACCTTCTTTCAGTGCTGAAAGTGCATCAAACAAGGTGTTATTTTCCTGATCCCCGTCTTTCTCTTTAAGCAAGGCAGACCAACCTGCATTAGTACAGCGGGTAGCCCTGAGTCGGAATGTATATTTATCTATTCCGAATTCAGCCAGTGCTGATTTAAATTCTTTTTCTTCGAGGAATTGCACAAGGTATTGTTCGACAATCGCCTGATACACCTTCCTCTCATTAACTGTAAGAACGCTGGCATTGATGGTTGTCTGCGTTGGGATTATCCCTGTGTGTGCTGTCGTTTTACTTTCATTAAACGCCCTGCTTTTACGGCTACTGTCTGCTTTGGCAAAAAATGGTGCAAGCTCCGGAAAAGTGCTCGAAATTGCGCGCAGGGTACCGGGTGCATCTGCGAATTGCTCTTCATTCAGATAACGGCAGTCAGAACGGTTGTACGTTATTGCATGGTGCTTTTCGCGCAAGGCCTGAGTGATCGCCAAAGTTTCCTCTGAGCTAATGTCATGAAGACGGCTCATTTTTACCTGAAGATCAAGCAAGGCAAATGGCAACGGTGGTGCTTTTGCTTTTGACTCTACCGAGGCAGCAGTCACGATGGCGTTTTTGCCTGTGCAAGCAGAAGCCAGCTCCGTAGCGTAAGCCTCGTTATTAATTTTGCCTTTATCGTCAACCGGCGCGTCTTCAGGAATTACCAGCCCTGCAATAATGGGGGTGTCTGCACTGCCTAAATGCGCTCTAACCTGCCAGTACCATGATTCTTTATGATTCTGGTTGGCAAGGAAACGACGAACGATCATTCCCAAAACAGGGGTCTGAACTCGACCAACAGAGATAACTTCAGTATGTCCCAAATCACGAGCGGCAACGGTGCAAGCACGCGTTACCGGAATACCATAAATAAAGTCCCCTACGCTACGAGCAAAAGCACGGTTAGACAGGCCTTTAAATTCAGCATTATCACGTAGATTTAATAAAGCCCGGCGAGCTACTTCAGGGTTCAGATCGTTTATCAGTACGCGTTTAACAGGTGCAGTACAACAGCAATATTGCAGCACTTCATCGACGAGTAATTGCCCTTCTTCATCCGGATCGCCAGCGTGAACAATTTCTTCAGCCTGAGAAATAAGTTTTGCCAAAATTTCAAACTGTTCGGCAGTACGTTCAATGACAAGGTGCTGAACTGGCCGTAACTTCATGTGAAGAGTATCCTTACTCCACCTTTTATATTCAGGATTGTAATGTTCTGGAGGCGCAATTTTTAGTAAATGACCAACGCAATAAGAAACAACGTCATCGCCACAAACTATGTATCCATCTTTATATTGAGGATTTCCTAACGCTTGCGCGATCACCTGAGCAAGATTAGGTTTTTCCGCGATAAATAAACGCTTCATGATTCTTTCCTTAAACTATAACCGTGAATGCGAAAAGAATTTATTCTTTCCGCATGAGGGGTTGGGCAAGTCATTTATGACGCGGCAGTATTAACCGTTTTTAATCCGCCCGAATTTTTTTATCACCTCATCGATGAACTGAGCTGGAGCCATACTTGATGGGCACTCGTTCTGCAACATTCCTTTACGAGCATCAGCTGTATGATTAGGCAAAAAAGAGCCTTTCTTTTTCACCTGCTTTTTAAAAAACTTTTTAATCTGCCCCTGACATTCACTACTACTTTCCCCCTTAACCTTCCCCCACATACATAGAGTCATATTGCAGGGTTCATCTGCCAGTGCTGAGGTTGAAAATAAAGAACAGAGTAAAACAGTGACACCGCCAATCATGTTTATCTTCATAATAAATTCCTTAACTGTTTAATATAATGCTTATAAGCCTCTAAACGGCTGTTCCCGCTGGTCACACCCGTTAAGACCCCGGAAATCGCGCTCAGAACGTCGCACAGCGCCGTCCTGACCGCTCACCGGGGCGTTGGCCTTAACTCAGTGACAAAATCGCTGTGAGCGCGTTATGGCTTTGCAGGGAGGGGGGTTGTTCTGCTCACTTTCAGGATCGTAACCGGCTGCGCCGGGTCAGGCGCGGAATTGGCTGCGGTGCTCTATGCTCGTCCCGTTCCGCGCCTCCATGCGCTACGCGCATACACGGACAGGCTGCGCACTGCTCGCCCGTCTGACGGCCAACCACTACGGCCAGAAACGAAGTGCCAGCAATTCTGCGCCTGGCGCCCGTCCTCGATGCCGGGTTTCGCCAGCATTCAGGCAAGTGCAGCTGCGACCGGCCACATTTTTTTGCTGGCATT
>CALYPF010000212.1 GCA_945271245.1 uncultured Enterobacteriaceae bacterium
GTATGCGAAGGTGGCGGAATTGGTAGACGCGCTAGCTTCAGGTGTTAGTGTCCTTTCGGACGTGGGGGTTCAAGTCCCCCCCCTCGCACCAATAACCATGTAGCATTATGTTTGTAGTACCCTGCGAAGGTGGCGGAATTGGTAGACGCGCTAGCTTCAGGTGTTAGTGTCCTTACGGACGTGGGGGTTCAAGTCCCCCCCCTCGCACCACTACAAACGCACACGATAACGGCTGTAAACAGTAAGAAGACTGGGCGAAGGTGGCGGAATTGGTAGACGCGCTAGCTTCAGGTGTTAGTGTCCTTTCGGACGTGGGGGTTCAAGTCCCCCCCCTCGCACCAATTTACTTACTTATGCCGTTGCCATATCTCTTCGAAAGCCTTTCTTTTGTCACTCTCCGCTAAGTCCAGCATCAAAAATTTGCCCCGATATTTTTCATTATCACAGCCGTAGCGCCTGCCAGCACGCCGCAGGAAGCAAGTAGCAAATAAGCCCGCAATCGCGGATGGTACATCATGGCCGCCGTTGTCAGCAGTGCCACCGCCGTTGCCCCTCGCCACACATCAAGAGAAACATCCAGCATGATAAAACTGACTATCAGCCCGTAGCACATCAGCGCGCCCCAGCCTGTCTTCAAGTACGTTAAGCGCATATTGCCCCTCACTTGTCATGAGAACGAGCAGCATTATATGATAATGATTATCATTTATTAAAATAAATTCATTCGTCTTTACAAGGCCCGGACCGACGCTTGTTTTCAAATCACCCAAAAGATAATATTACTAATTATTCTCATTTAGATTATCGGTTATCAGTCCATGCCATTTTTTCCAGGGATTACTTTTCATCCAGACAATTTTACAGACGCCGATTTTGCCCATGATGCGGCTCTCGCGTGTAAAATTCGCCATGATTTTAGCCAATCGCGCCCCTGGTTTAATGACGCAGTTTTACTGGATGACGCCGGCCCCAACGCTGAAGCAGCGCTGCCTTTCTCGGCCTGGACGCAGCCTGCCAGACTTGCCGCGCTGCTTGATCTCTGGCAGCAGCATATCTATCGCCAGCAGCCAGGAGCAGCGCGGCTGGAAAAACCGTTAATCTCACTGTGGGCGCAGTGGTATCTCGGCCTATTAGTCCCCCCTCTTATGCAGGCGCTATTAACTCAGCCTGCCGCGCTGCATATTGCGCCTGAATACACGCGCGTAGAGTTTCACGCAACCGGGCGCGCCGCCCGTTTTTTTATCAGCGTTTATACCCATCCGAATTTGAGCGAGCAACCCGCCCGCCAGCGCCTGGAGCTTCTGTGTCAAACTGGAATTGCCCCGGTCATCAATGCGCTGACGGCAGGCACAGAACGCGCCCACGCCAGGTTAATCTGGAGTAATACCGGTTATTTGATGCACTGGTTTCTGGGCGAACTACGCCCACAGTTAGGCGATGAGGCGTGGCAGGCGCTGCGCCACGCACTTTTTTTGGAACCGCACTTCAGCGATAGCACCGATAATCCGCTGTTTCGCAGCGTTATCCCACGCAACGGTTTGCTGATGCGCAGAACCTGCTGCCAGCGAAATCGCCTGCCGGGCGTACAGCAGTGCGGTGACTGCACGCTTAAATAGCGACGGCCGACGTTTTTTTATTCATCAATCCTGATTCCTCCTGTCGCAGGGCATTCCGGCAGTTTACGAAGACGCCGCGTTATGACAGATTATTGCCTGCCCGAATTTGGAGAAACTCATGAGTCTGCAATCTGTACGGCAATTTTTCGCCGACCATGCCCCTGATATTGACATTATCGAACTGGACCAAAGCACCGCAACGGTCCCGCTTGCAGCCGAAGCCCACGGCGTTGAGCCGGGACAAATAGCCAAAACCCTCTCATTAAAGATAAAAAATGCCGTGGTGCTGGTAGTCGCCAGCGGGGATGCGCGCCTTGATAATAAAAAACTTAAAACCGCGTTTGGCGCTAAGGCGCGCATGCTGAGCAGCGATGAAGTTGTGAATTGGACAGGCCACCCCGTTGGCGGCGTTTGCCCGTTTGGGCTGGAAAATCCGCTGAAGGTGTATTGTGATATTTCACTCAAACGCTATAGTGAGGTACTACCGGCAGCAGGCGCCACGTATAGCGCCGTGCGGATCTCCCCTGAGCGTATGGCCGATCTCACCGCCGCTACGTGGATAGATGTATGTCAGTGATCGGAAGTTTGCGATGCGCCGTCGGGTGCGCGTGACGCGTTCGGCCGCTTTTTATCACCGGCAATAACGGTGCCCTGGGTTTCTCTACCGATCGCAACAAAGAGGCAAATCAGTATAGCGACGCTCCCGGCAACGATAGCCATGGCCAACCCATAATTACCTCCGTGCCGCTCTGCAATAGTTGACTGCAACATAGCATTTACCGAAGCGATAAGATTACCGAGTTGGTAAACAAACCCGGGTAACACGGCGCGCACCTTCGCAGGCACCAGTTCATTGAGCCAGGTGGGCACTACCCCCCAGGCTCCCTGTACCATAAACTGCATGAAAAACGCGCCAATACCAATGGCGAGCGAGCCAGAGGAGAAAGCCCACAGCGGCAATACCGGCAGCGCCAAAAACGCAGCGATCATCATCGCTTTTTTACGACCGATACGCTCCGAAAGCGCGCCAAAAAAAATCCCTCCCAGCATCGCAGCGATGTTATAGAAAATCGCAATAGTACTAACCACATGGGGCGCAAAGCCATGCTGCACCTTCAGGAAAGTGGGATAGAGATCCTGAGTGCCGTGACTGAAGAAATTAAAACAGGCCATGATAAGCACCAGATACAAACAAAGTTTCCAGTTATCACGCACGCTGGGCCACAGCGCCGCATTTTCCTTACTCGCGCGAGCCGCCAGCCACACCGGAGATTCAGGTACTTTGTAGGCGATATAGGGCAACAGGATAATAGGCAGCGCGCCTATCAAAAACATTCCGCGCCAGCCCACCCAGGCGTAACACAGCCCAAATACGACCGAGGCCAGCAAATACCCGCAGGGATAACCCGCCTGGAAAATACCCGACATCAACCCGCGAGAGCGATCGGGTATGGTTTCCATCGCCAGCGAAGACGCCACTCCCCAAATCCCCCCCATCGCTACGCCATACACGACGCGAAACAGTAAAAACGCCTCAAAGCTGGGCGACCAGGCGGACAAAAGCTCAAAAATAGAAAAGCAGGTGATATTGAGCATTAAAATGGGTTTACGGCCAAATTTCTCAGCCAGGCGCCCAAAAATTAACGCGCCAATCGGACGGACCGCCAGCGTCAGCATAATCGCGAGTGAGACGCTGGAAACGGAATCATGAAAGTAGGCGGCGAGATCGCTTAATACAAACACTAAAATAAAAAAATCAAACGCATCCAGTGTCCATGCCGAAAAGCATGCCATCGCAACGTGACGCTGCGCCGGCGTCCAGCTAAATGGAGTAAACATAAGCGCCTTCCTGTCCTTTAAGTTCGTAATATGCGCTAAGGAACCTGCTCTCAGGCGAGTGGAAATAGCTATCTTCAGGTGATATCCCTTGATTTGCAGTAAATTCACCAAAAAGACATAGCAGCAGGCATTCTCTCTCACGCATGCTGCGTTTCCCCGCCATCAATATACCGCCTGAAGTGCATCACATTGTTTATTCAATGTTAATTATATGTTTATATCAAAGTTTACTGCGCGGGGATTCCGCCATGACGTTTCATAGTGCAATAATATCTTGCTAAATATTTCCCACGTGATTTTGTGGTTATTTCCATATGGTGAAGGCATGCCATCGTTTCGCATTCATACTCAAAACGGCCCCGATATAACTCGTTGTAAATATCACGCGTACACCGGCAGTTTGGCAGTTTGGCAGTTTGGCAGTTTGGCAGTTTGGCAGTTTGGCAGTTTGGCAGTTTGGCAGTTTGGCAGTTTGGCAGTTTGGCAGTTTGGCAGTTTGGCAGTTTGGCAGTT
>CALYPF010000213.1 GCA_945271245.1 uncultured Enterobacteriaceae bacterium
ACCGTTGGTGGTGACGGTAAGTGGATCACTTTTTACCCGTTGTTGACAGCTGGCATCGGATTTTCATTTTTCTGGCTATAGAGATAATACGCAGGTTAACCTTCAGCCGCTCCCTGAAATGCCGCCGAGGTGTAACCGGGCCGCTTGGCGTGAAGTTTTATACTCAACCTTGAAGGGAACTTTTTGTTCGGCTTCACCACAAATGGCTCTGTCAGAGGCAAGGTATCGCATTTTATCGCCACAGTTGCCGCCAGCGTAGAGGTTTAATCCATGTCGGAAAGCGCGTTGACCACCGGCTGATTGCCTCGCCATCGATGATGGCGTTTTGTACGGGCATCGTTTTCCAGGCGATAGAATCGTTACGAGAGACAGCTGTAACGCCCGCGCTGTTTTGCCACGATAAAAATCCAGAAATCCGCTCAGGCGGCGGCGCCGCAGGCAGCCGGATGAGAGACCCCCGAACGCCGTAATCCAATACAAGTTGCCCGAAGCGGTTGACTCATGCGCTGAATGTTCTGCATCAGTAAATTTCTTGCTTCCCCTGGCCGTGACCGGTTCTTTATAAAAAATCGGTTAATTACCTGGTGTCATCACTGAAATTCACTGGCCGACTTTTTTAAGAGATTATTGGCTTCTTAACGAGCCCTTCCTGCATTCATGCTTAATCGTAAATATTTAGCTGTGACTTAAATATGCTTAGTAGACAGATAGTTACTATTACATAAGCAATTGGCAGGCATTGCATGGCACTCACGCTGGTCGGCAGGTTGACAGAGATCAAAAAATGCATTGCTCCCACATCTTTCATATTGAACTTATGGAGACAACTCTTGTATAAATGCGAATGATAATAATGATCATTTACACACTCATAAGGTTTTACATATGTTGATACGGACTAACAACAGACCATTTTTTCTTTCAGCCCTGACATTATGTGTATCGGGCGCTGTTTCTGCAGCCAATACCACAGCGCAATCTAAACCCTCTAATGATGACACGTTAATCATTACCGCCAACCGGACAGAGAGCAGTCTTTGGGAAAGCCCGGCAACAATTCACGTGATTGACCGTCAGACTCTGCAAAACTCAACCAGCGTTTCCATTGCCGACGATTTGCAGGATATTCCTGGCGTTGAGGTTGCCGACAACTCGCTGGCGGGCCGTAAACAAATTCGTATTCGAGGTGAAGCCTCTTCACGCGTGCTGATTTTGATAGACGGCCAGGTTGTCAGCTATCAGCGTGCGGGTCAGAACTATGGCGCTGGTTTGCTGATAGATGAGTCTTCACTGGAACGTATTGAGGTTGTAAAGGGCCCATACTCGGTTCTCTACGGCTCGCAGGCCATTGGCGGTGTGGTGAACTTCATTACCAAAAAAGGCGGAAATAAACCGCTTGGGGGCAGTATCAAGGCTGTCTATAACTCAGCTACTGCCGGGTGGGAGGAATCAGCCGCCGCCTGGGGCAGCATCGGCAACTTTGACTATCGAATCAACGGCAGCTACTCCGACCAGGGTAATCGTGACACCCCGGATGGCCGGTTGCCTGATACCAGCTTCCGCAATAACGGGCAGGGGGTTTGGCTGGGTTATAACTTCGGTCCCCATAAGCTGGGTCTGTCGCTCGATCGTTACAGGATTTCCACGCAAACCTGGCTCAGTGATGCAGACAACCAGTATGACGAATTCAGCGTCCGTATTCCGAAACTTGAGCGCGAAAAAGTCGGTATTTTCTATGATTATGATGTAGGGGGGGATTACCTGAAAAAAATCCACCTTGATGCTTATAGCCAGACCATTGAACGTAAATTTGAAAACCGGGTTAAAACCACCCAGGTTATTCCCAGCCCGCTGATCCGGGCGCTGACGGTCAGCAATCAGACTCATACCAATGATAAACAGTATACCCAGGGAGTGACGCTACAGAACAATTTCGCGCTTCCGGCGAATAACGAGCTGGTTATCGGAGCTCAGTATCAGCACGATAAAGTAAAACAGGATACCAAAAGTAGTACGCGCCAGACTGCGGCCACTGGCTTCTTTGATACCCAAACCAATACCCTGTCGCATATTGAGGCCGAACAGAGTAATGCCTCCCTATTTGCACAAAACGACTGGCACTTCGCTGATAACTGGACGTGGGCCGCTGGTGCACGTCAGTACTGGCTCTCTTCCAAACTGAACCGCAGCGATAGCCTGAGTGGTACAGCCTGGCAGTCATCCGGAAGGAATGCGGCGCATGATGATGAATTAGTCACCTCTACCAGCCTGCGTTACTCCGGCTTCAAAGATATTGAACTGCGTGCCGCCTATGCCCAGGGATATGTCTTTCCGACGTTGACCCAGCTATTTATGCAGACTTCTGCGGGTGGTAGCGTTACCTATGGCAATCCAAACCTGAAGGCAGAACACTCCAACAACTATGAGCTAGGTGCCCGTTACAATGGCAATATGTGGTTGATTGATGGCGCGATTTACTACTCCGAGGCCAAAGATTATATCGCCAGCCTGACCTGTGCCGGGCAAACCGCTTGCCAGGGTAACCGCACCTCTTCCCGGGGCGGATATTATTACTATAACAACATTGACCGGGCTAAAAACTGGGGAATGGAACTCACCGCAGAGTACAACGGCTGGGCTATCTCTCCTTACCTTAGCGGCAACCTTATCCGCCGCCAGTACGAAGGGGGTGATATCAAAACCTGGAATACTGGAGAACCTATCCTGACAGGAAGAGCCGGTCTGAAACATACGCAGCTGCTTAATAGCATCAACATTACCTCAGATTTCTTTATCCGCGCTGCCTCCAGCGCTAAAGACAAAACCGGTAGTAAAGAAATTAACTATCCGGGCTGGGCGACTCTCAACCTCGCATTCAATACTGAATTTGGCCCGCAGGATCGGTATCAGGTCAATCTTGCGCTGAATAACCTGACCGACAAACGTTACCAGACCGCCCATGAATCTATTCCTGCAGCAGGCTTCAACGCCGCAGTAGGTTTTGCATGGAATTTCTGAAAATGAAGAAACTCATCGCGGGCTTAATCATTCTCACCTGTGCCTTCAGTACTCAGGCTACCGAAAGGCTGGTTGTCGCAGGTGGTTCACTGACCGAACTTATTTTTGCTATGGGGGCGGGCAACCGCGTGGTTGGGGTGGATGAAACCACCTCTTATCCTCCAGAAACGGCCGCGCTCGCGCACATTGGCTACTGGAAGCAGCTGAACAGCGAAGGCATTTTATCCCTGCACCCGAGCGGTTTTATCACCTGGCAGGACGCCGGGCCGCAGCTCGTTCTGGATCAGCTACGTAGACAAAAAGTTAACGTTGTGACCTTGACACGCGTTCCTGCGACGGTTGAGCAGATGTATGCCAACATTCGTCAACTGGCAAATACGCTGCAGATCCCTGAGCAAGGCGATGCGCTGGTGAGTCGTATGCATCAGCGGCTTGAACGCGTTCAACGCAGCGTTAAATCGAAAAATACGCCGGTAAAAGCGCTATTTATTCTCTCTGCTGGCGGCAGTGCACCGCAGGTGGCCGGTAAAGGCAGCGTTGCTGATGCCATTTTGAGCTTCGCCGGTGCGGAAAATGTGGCAACTCATCAGCAATACCAAAGCTATAGCGCAGAATCGCTGATTGCAGCAAATCCGCAGTTTATTGTCGTGACCTCACAGATGGTGGATGGCGATCTGAATCGTCTACGCGCTATTGCCGGAATCACCCACACCGCCGCCTGGAAAAATCAACGCATTGTTATCGTAGATCAAGCACTGATTCTGGGCATGGGGCCTCGCGTTGTTGACGCGGTTGAGTACCTGCACCAGCAATTCTTTGCCCCAATAAATGGATTTGATGTAGACCTATGAATATAAAAAACGCGCTGGTGTTACCAACGGTGCAAAACTGATCCACCCCAGCGGTTGAAAACTGATC
>CALYPF010000214.1 GCA_945271245.1 uncultured Enterobacteriaceae bacterium
GGATCAGTTTTCAACCGCTGGGGTGGATCAGTTTTGCACCGTTGGTAACAATGGGAAACATCCGCTCCGATATAGCCAGGCGTGGTGATCCCCACCTGAGCATTCATATTGGCGCCGTCCAGATAAACCTGCCCGCCGTAGCGGTGGATAATGTCGCACACCTCGCGAATCGTCTCTTCATACACGCCGTGCGTCGAGGGATAGGTCACCATCACACAGGAAAGCCGGTCGCCCGCCTGTTCAGCTTTATCCCGCAGATCCGCCACATCAATATTGCCCTGCCTGTCGCAGGCGACCACCACCACCTGCAGCCCCGCCATTTGCGCCGATGCGGGATTAGTGCCGTGCGCCGAGCTGGGGATCAGGCAAATATCGCGCGCGGTCTGGTTAAGACTTTCATGATACCGCCGGATAGCCAGTAACCCGGCGTACTCGCCCTGCGCTCCGGAGTTTGGCTGCATACAAAGGGCGTCGTAACCGGTGATCTGTATCAGCCATTCAGAAAGCTGGGCTATCATCGCGCGATACCCCTCCGCCTGTTCAGGCGGGCAGAACGGATGCAACTGGGCAAACTCGGGCCAAGTAATCGGGATCATCTCCGCCGCCGCGTTTAACTTCATCGTGCAGGAACCAAGCGGGATCATCGCCTGATTCAGCGCCAGGTCTTTACGCTCCAGGCTATGCATATAGCGCATCATTTCGGTTTCGCTGTGATAGCGCAGGAAAACCGGGTGCTGCAATATTGCATCGCTGCGCCGCATCGCCGCAGGCAGCGAGCAGCTATCCAGCGCAACGTCTTTATCCAGCGTATCCGGGTTAAGCCCGTGCCCTTCGCCGAGCAGAATATCAAACAGCGTGATAATATCCGCCCGCGTTGTGGTCTCATCCAGCGTAATACCCACCGCGCCGGGTAAATCGCTGCGTAAATTAACCCGCCGCGCCTGGGCGCGCGCCAGCACGCTGGCCTTATCGGCAACCTCAACGCACAGCGTATCAAACCAGCTCGCGTGCCTGAGCGTGAGCCCCTGTTGCTGCAAGCCCGCCGCCAGAATATCCGCCAGACGATGTACTCGCTCAGCGATGCGTCGTAATCCTTCCGGCCCGTGGTACACCGCATAAAATCCGGCAATGTTAGCCAGCAACACCTGCGAAGTGCAGATATTCGAATTCGCTTTTTCACGGCGAATATGCTGTTCACGCGTCTGCATCGCCATTCTCAGCGCGGTATTCCCCGCAGCATCACGCGAAACGCCGATGATGCGGCCAGGCATCGAGCGCTTATAGGCGTCGCGCGTCGCAAAGAACGCAGCATGCGGGCCGCCATAGCCCATAGGCACGCCAAAGCGCTGCGCTGAGCCGAAAACGATATCAGCACCCTGGTGGCCTGGTGCGGTTAATGTGACCAGCGCCAGTAAATCCGCCGCCACGCTGACCACAATCTGGCGAGCTTTTAGCTCTGCAATCAGCGCGCCGTAATCGTGAATTTCGCCGCTGCTGCCCGCCTGCTGTAGCAATACGCCAAAGAGGTTTGAATGCTCGCAGGCCTTATTCGCGTCATCCACTACGACCTCAAAACCAAATGTGGCCGCGCGGGTACGCACTACGTCTATGGTTTGCGGATGTACGTCCTGCGCAACAAAAAAGCGGCTCGCGTCTTTCACTTTGCTTATGCGCTTCGCCATCGCCATTGCTTCGGCCGCAGCGGTCGCTTCATCCAGTAGCGAGGCAGAGGCAACATCCATGCCGGTTAAATCAATCGTCGCCTGCTGGAAATTCAGTAGCGCTTCCAGTCGCCCCTGAGACACTTCAGGCTGATAGGGCGTGTACGCCGTGTACCAGCCGGGGTTTTCCAGCATGTTGCGCAAAATTACCGGCGGTGTATGTACCGCGGCGTAGCCCATCCCAATATAGGTTTTAAAACATTGGTTGCGGGCGGCGATGGCTTTAAGCTCCGCCAGCGCCGACTCTTCCGTCGCCGCTTCCCCGGTCTGGGGTGGCTGGGCGAGTTGAATATCGGCGGGTACGATTTGCGCTATCAGATCGTCAAGCGACGCAGCGCCTACCGTGTCCAGCATCTGCTGGATCTGTTGCGGGGAAGAACCAATGTGTCTTACAACAAAAGCATCGCTATTTTCTAACTGGCGTAGAGTTTGAGTCATGGCGAACATCCAGGTAACCGGGTATACAGACGTAAAACGAAAACCGGACGCCTGTCGCATCCGGTTTCCCGTATTATTCGTTATCGAGCAGCGCCTGATAGGCTTCAGCGTCAAGCAGTGCCGCTATTTCGCTTTCATCGCTGGCTTTAATTTTGAAAATCCAGCCGTCATCGTACGGAGCGCTATTTACACGCTCCGGCTCATCGTTCAGCGCCTCATTCACTGCCACAATTTCCCCGCTGACCGGCGCATAGATATCCGAAGCGGCCTTTACTGATTCAGCGACGGCGCAATCAGCGCCCGCGGCTACCGTGGCGCCAGGCTCAGGTAAATCGATAAAAACCATATCGCCGAGTAGCTGCTGTGCGTGCTCAGTGATACCAACGGTATAACTGCCGTCAGCTTCCTTACGCAGCCATTCATGTTCACGGGTATATCTCAACGTATCTGGCAGATTACTCATGGCAGTCTCCTGAAGTTAAATTAGCGGGCCACCGGTTTACCGGCGCGAACAAAAATAGGTTTGGTAACGGCAACCGGCATTTCCCGATTGCGAATTTGTACGATGGCGGTATCACCGATATCCGGGGGAACGCGCGCCAGCGCAATGCTATAGCCCAGCGTAGGGGAAAACGTGCCGCTGGTGATAACCCCAGCCTGCTGATTGCCATGTGCATCTGAAAAATGTACCGGTAAGCCACCGCGCAGAACGCCTTTGTCCTTCATTACCAGCCCGACCAGTTTTTCGGTTCCGCGCTCGCGCTGCGATTCCAGCGCCTCGCGGCCAATAAACTCACGATCGGCGGGTTCCCAGGCAATTGTCCAGCCCATATTCGCTGCCAGCGGCGATACGCCTTCGTCCATATCCTGACCGTAAAGATTCATTCCCGCTTCGAGGCGCAGCGTGTCCCGCGCGCCAAGTCCGCAAGGGGTAACGCCAGCCGCCAGCAGCCGCTGCCAAA
This sequence comes from uncultured Enterobacteriaceae bacterium, assembly GCA_945271245.1. Lineage (GTDB taxonomy): Bacteria > Pseudomonadota > Gammaproteobacteria > Enterobacterales > Enterobacteriaceae > Apirhabdus > Apirhabdus apintestini. The sequence continues at coordinate 3,122 of CALYPF010000214.1, forward strand.
GCGCGGCCGCTAGCTCATTCGGCAAAGCGATTTCATAGCCGGGTTCACCGGTATACCCCGTGGTAGCAATAAATACATCGCCGCTTTGCACGCCAAAAAATGGCTTCATGCCCTCAATGGCTTTACGCTGCTGTTCAGTCAATACGCTGGCTGCCTTTTGGCACGCATTCGGCCCCTGAACGGCAATAAGCGCTAAATCGTCGCGCACGGTAATGTCGATATCGTAAGATTCCGCATGTCGGGTAATCCAGGTGAGATCTTTTTCCCGCGTCGCAGAATTGACCACCAACCGGAAAAAGTCTTCCGCCAGAAAGTAGACAATCAGGTCGTCAATCACTCCACCGGAGGCATTAAGCATACCGGTGTACAGCGCTTTCCCAGGCAAGGTCAGCTTCGCCACATCATTTGCCAGTAAATAACGCAAAAATTCACGCGTGCGGCTGCCGTGTAAATCAACGATCGTCATATGCGAGACATCAAACATGCCAGCGTCATTTCGCACAGCATTGTGCTCATCAATCTGTGAGCCATAATGCAGCGGCATCATCCAGCCGTGGAAGTCCACCATGCGCGCGCCGCACTGGGCATGCTGTTCGAACAAAGGGGTCTTTTGAGTCATGAGGTCCTCTTTATAAAACCTGTCCTGGTCGGCCATGGTATTACCCGCAAAAACGGTTTACTTAACAGCAAAACCCGGACACTGGCATCCGGCTGATAAGCGCTGATGTTACCAACGGTGCAAAACTGATCCACCCCAGCGGTTGAAAACTGATCCA
>CALYPF010000215.1 GCA_945271245.1 uncultured Enterobacteriaceae bacterium
TTAGACCGTTGGTGGTGACGGTAAGTGGATCACTTTTTACCCGTTGTTGACACCTCATAGCTTATGCTTACAAACTTACTGAAGAGCCTTATTGCTGTCCTGCCCTTCAAATGGCCCATCACTTCTGATACTGCTGACAGTCTCGGCGGTATTTTCATCAGAAGATGCACATGCTCTAACCGTAGGTTTAATTCAATAATTTGGTTCTTCAGCTGCTCACTGAGTATCCCTATCTGTCGGTACACTTCCTTCCCAACATTGCCTTTGAGTATTCCGAAACGGCACTCAGGCGCCCAGACTATATGATATTGACAATGCCACAGTAGGTGGGAAGCGCTTTGGAACCTGCTCCTGTTTAATTTCCCTACAAGTTGTGCGGACAACAGACAGAGATTTTGGCATGGGGAGGTTTTTACAGGCAGAGCTAAAACCGAGTCGATAACCACGTCCACGGGACGTGGTTATCAGTTAAGAATAAAAAGCCGGTCACAAGACCGGCATTTTGGGTGAGGGAAACATTTCCTGCGCATCTGGCAGATGCGAGATTAAACGTGCAGCGCCTGGAGTTTGTCCTCAGGCAGCGCAAGCTCTTCATTACTGTTTACGCTGATGCCGCGCTCAATGATATGACGGGCGATGTCCTGCGCTTCACTCAACGAGTGCATTTGATAGGTACCGCACTGATAAACGTTGAGCTCAGGGATTTTACTTTGGTCCTGAACTTTCAGCACATCGGCCATCGCCGCTTTCCATGCTTCTGCCACGCGGCGCTCATCCGGCTGGCCAATCAGACTCATATAGAATCCGGTACGGCAGCCCATTGGAGAAATATCAATAATTTCTACGCCATCGCCATTAAGATGATTCCGCATAAATCCTGCAAAAAGATGCTCCAGAGTATGGATGCCTTTTTCCGGCATAACTTCCTCATTCGGGATACAAAATCGCAGGTCAAAAACAGTAATCGTATCGTTATGCGGCGTATGCATCGTTTTAGCAACCCGCACCGCAGGCGCCCCCATACGCGTGTGATCGACAGTGAAACTATCCAGTAATGGCATCTGGTCACCTCCGATAAGTGATTTTTTACAATAAGAGTGAACTATTCATTACGCGGCGAGTCTGAATCTATGAAAGACGCGCATTTGTTATCATCATCCCTGTTTCAGAGATGAAAATTTGGCCACACTGATGTGGCCTTTTTCTTTTGTTTTCATCCCTGGCGCTTGAGCCATGACTCAAACGGCTCGCTGTCCGACGCTTCAATTTCTCGCTGCCGCGCGAACGAAGCATCGCGTTCCTTACAAAAATCATCTTCACTTAGTATAGATAACGGCTCTTCCACCAGCATTGCCTGATATTGCTGAGCAAGCTGGCGGCCAGTCCCCACAATGCCCTCAGCTTTCATCGTTTGCAAGATGCGTGCGGAATAGGTTAACGACGAATCGTCAAAACATTGGTTTAATGCATCGCAAACATCGCGATATGCAGATCCACCAGAAATGCCATCCAATGTTTCAGCCACTCTGCGTAAATCGCGAAACAGATTTTTGCCGACGGTGCTTAAGGGGTACTGCGCCGTTTCGCAACTGATACCCAGCGTTAAGCCGGGTTTTCGCCCTTCGAGAATCACACGATTCCAATTCACACGCGTACACTGAAGTTCCGCGCTGCTCATTTCAGGCGCCTGCGCCAGCGCACACCAAATCATAAACAAATCGAGAAAGCGCACCTGCTGCGCATCAACGCCAATGGGTGAAAAGGGATTAATATCCAGCGAGCGTACTTCAATATATTCTACACCACCGCGCAGTAGTGCATCTGAAGGCGTTTCGCCTGAATGAGTAACGCGTTTCGGGCGAATAGGCGCATACAGTTCATTCTCAATTTGTAAAACGTTGGTATTGAGCTGTAATGCTTTACCGTCCTTATGCAGGCCAAGCGCAGCGAATTCTTCCGACGGCGTATGAATAGCGCGCTTCAGACCTGCCACATAGGTATCCAGGTTGTTAAACGTTATCCCTAGCTGGCTTTGCGATTTATTGGTGTAGCCTAAATCGCTGAGACGTAGCGAAGTTGCATACGGTAAATAGTACATACCGCATTCCGTTTTCTCGAATGGCAAAGAGCTAGGATTGCCCTGAAGAAACGAAGAGCAGATCGCCGGGGAGGCGCCAAATAAATATGGAATGACCCACCCAAATCGATAATAGTTACGAATCAGTCGAAAATAACCGTCCGAGATAGCAGCTTTGCCGCTTTCAGCATCACTCACCCCGCAGCGCGCCTGCCAAAAGCTAAGCGGCAGTGAAAAATTGTAGTGTACGCCAGAGATAGTTTGCATCAATGCGCCGTACCGGTTTTTCAACCCTTCGCGATATAGCGTTTTCATCCGCCCTATATTCGACCTGCCGTATTGCGCCAGTTCTATACGCTGCCCATCGTCTATAAAGCAAGGCATACTTAGCGGCCACATGCGTTCATCACCCAATTCTCGGGCAGTATGACGATGCAAGTCGCGCAAAAAGGCCAGCATATGATCGACGTCGCCATCGACGGGAGTGATAAACTCCAGCAGCGCCTCAGCAAAATCCGTCGTTATCCATTTATGGGTCAGCGCCGCACCTAAAGATTGAGGGTGCCCTGTTGTTGCAAGATGGCCTTCTTTAGTAACGCGCAGCGTCTCGCGCTCAAGACCGCGATGAATTCCCTCTACCGCGTGAGGATGGGCTTCCAGCCAGGCTAACGCCTGTGATACATCCGGGATCAATGTGACCTCCGCCTGTCAAATACGTTTTCATTTAGCATAATTGCCATCGTCGACCATAACGAGAACGGCTCCATTATCGGTCATAGCGTTAATGCGTGTTATATAGCGAAGAAATAGTCAGACGCCTCTTTAAGCGCAAGCTTAATTCAGGCGTACATCTATGGCATCCATACCCGCTTTATGCGCGGCCTGTAATCCTAAATCCCCATCTTCGAATACGACGCATTTCGCCGGCGCAACGCACATTAATTGCGCGCAGCGTAAAAAAGTATCGGGAGCGGGCTTCGGATGCAAAACCTGGTCGGCACCCACCACGGCCTCAAAGTATTGCCGCAAATTTAAATGCGTTAACAGGGATTCCGCCAGCGCCGTTTCACTGCCCGTTCCCACAGAGAGCGGCCGATGTTTGTACCAGTGTTTTACCACGTCCAGCGTCGGCAGTGGACGCACGCTATCAAACAGCATTGTCTTTATCAGAGCCGTTTTCTCACGAGCAATAATAGCAGGATCGATATCCAACCGGTTTTGTTCAACGATATGCCGGGCAATATGCCATACAGGAGCGCCATTGAGCGCTATCATAGCGTTTTCATCAAAACCGCAGCCGTAGCGCCCTAACACTTCACGCCAGGCCTGACGATGGGTTGGTTCTGTGTCCAGAATTGTCCCATCCATATCAAATATCAGCCCACTGTAACTCTCGTACATCTGGCCTCCGCAGACGCAATATCCCGATGTGTTACTTTATCGTAAACGGCTTACAATGTCGCTAATTGCAACTGGAATAATCACTATCGTGATGAAAATATAGACAGTCTAATTCTATATTTCCGTATATTAAAGACGCGATAACTTGCGCTTAAGCAACGGCGATAGTGGGAGATATCGGCAAGGTAAAACCTGGTAACTGTAAGGCAAGGATAAAGCCAGGAAGAGTGAATCGTGTGCGGTAAATTAGGGAAAATTAAATCTGTGAACATTTAGTGAGAAAGCCAGGCATCTTATCTAACTATACCGTGGTGCACTTGCCAGTCAGGCAGTCAGGCAGTCAGGCAGTCAGGCAGTCAGGCAGTCAGGCAGTCAG
>CALYPF010000216.1 GCA_945271245.1 uncultured Enterobacteriaceae bacterium
GGATCAGTTTTCAACCGCTGGGGTGGATCAGTTTTGCACCGTTGGTAACACCTGGAACGCCGAACTGGTTCCCGGCGCCAAAGCAACGCCCGCGGGCGGCACGTTCAGCGCCGAAGCCGAGATTGTGTTTGATATTCAGTAACGCGGATGGAAATGGACCAGGGAATTATGAAACACGTACCTGATATTTTTATCAGCATGGCCAGTTATCGCGACCCGGAGCTTATTCCAACGCTGCACAATATGCTGGAACAGGCGGCTCATCCTGAAAACCTGCATATTGCTATTAGCTGGCAGGACGACGAAGACCTGAGCGTTTTTGAGCGCGCAGGCCTTAAACCCGACGGCATACGCAGCGTCGCCGGGCGCCAAATTAATGCCTTTCGTTATTTCGGCACCCGGGTCGATATTATCAACCTGCACTATTACCAAAGCCAGGGCGCCTGCTGGGCGCGCAATCTGGCGGAAACGCTATTTGAAGGAGAAGCCTATTTTCTGCAAATAGACTCCCACTGCCGCTTTGTGCCCAACTGGGATAGCGAAATGATAGCCATGCTATCCCAGCTCCAGCGGAAAACCGCAAAGCCAATTATTTCAAGCTACCCGCCGCCTTTTACCCCCGGAGAGGACGAAGAGGCCAGTAAAAAACGGTATGTCAGCCGCCTGACCTTCCGGGAATTTAGCCAGGAAGGGCTGCCCATGCTCAGCTCCGTTCCGTTTACCAGCGAGGAACCGGTGCCCGGCAGCTACCTGGCGGGCGGGTTTATTTTCTCCACCGGCGATTTTATTAAGCAGGTGCCCAACGATCCGCACATCTTTTTTGCCGGTGAAGAGATAGCGATGGCCGTGCGCGCGTTCACGCACGGGTATGACATTTTTCACCCGCACAAAATTCTGCTCTGGCATTACTACCAGCGCCAGGAGTGCCGCAAGGTGTGGGGCGATCACACCAATGAAGCAAAAGCCGAAGGCACCATCGCTAAGGCCTGGTGGGAATGGGATAAAGTTTCCAAGCTGCGAGTGCGTACGCTATTAGGGCTGGAAGAGACATCGCATGAAGCGCTTGCGCCGTGGGCGCTGGGCCATGAGCGAACGCTTCGACAGTTCGAATATCAGGCGGGGATTTACCTTAAAAACGGCACCGTACTGCCTGAGGTGATGGCACCGGAGCATAAAACCTTCTTCAGCGAATGGCCCGCGGATGAAGCGCAGTGGTTAGAGCGCCAGTTCGCCTACCACAAAAAAACGCTCACCCTCAGCAAAGCGGAGTACGACACCCGCGATCCGGCCTTCGAAAGCCTGCACGTTAGCGTCTACACCCCGCAAAACGTCCTGCTATACAAAAAAACGCTGGCGTCGTCCGAGCTGGAAACGCTGCGCGCCAATTCTAACAATGATGATATAGCCATTTCTTTCGAATTTAAGACTCACGCTGCGGCAACGCCGAAATTCGTAAGAATATGCCCGTGGTCCGCCGATAGCGGCTGGGGTACGGTGACGGAGAAAACATGGTGAAAAGCGAAGCCCTTTTTAACAGCATCCTGAGTATTGATACGCTCATCGCCTTTGATGGCGTCATTCCTTCTCTGGGCGATTTTCAGCTCAAACTGATTTCGCTAATTGAGCAGTTTAGCCATGCGCTAATCGCTGAAAATCATGCCCAGGAAGAGAGCGAAATGCTCTGTCATATTCTCTGCGACTATTTCGATAAGCGCATCTCGACCAGCCAGTCTGGCAGTACCGCCGCCTGGGAGCGCTATTCGTTAATTCGCTATTTTTACGGCTATGACGAAGGCGACACCCCGGTGATGGATCAGCTTGAAACGCTTCTTACCAGCGAAAATGACGCGATTTTTCTCTTCGCGCGCAAGCTGTTAACGTTAATGGCTCAGGTTATAGGGCAGAGCGAAAAACTGGTCGCGCTGCGCACCGCCTGCCAGGGCAGGCACATTGCACGCGCGCAATATTACGCAGCACAGCCGGAATCAGAAACCCCGGTGGTTGTTTCGGAAACGCCGCGGCTAATGGTGTTTATTATTGGCCCCTTCGCCCGAAAATGGTTTAACCAGTCCGATTTAGCGTTAAGTAATGACAATGCCATCGTCTGGTCATCCGCACCGACTGCGGCAGCGCTGGCTGGCCGCCTTGAACATTTGAAACAAAACCGAAACCCGATAGAGACCATCGCTTTTTTCCCGGTGCTGGCGGACGGCTTTGAAAATAACGCTGTCCTTATCGAGCAAATCGCCGAATGGCGCTATGCGTTTTCTACCACGCCTATTCCCCGGCGCCTGCCCTGCCTGCTCGGCCTGTACTCGCGCCTGAGCGCGGAGCGCAGCGCCCACGATCCCGATAAAGCCATCTGGACCGGGCGTCTTAATACGCGCTCAATGTCCAGCGTCAATCTGGAGGCGTGGCTTACCGCGCTGGAGGCGGAACTGGAAGCCCACGATGACGGGAAAAATGTGTATGCCATGCAGCGTCACGCGCTGGGCAGAACGCTGTTTTCCTGGATGGCGGAAAGCCGGGTGATGCGCACGCTGCAAAACCTGTTTGATACGACGCAGCTCGATCTCACCGGTATTACCCTCGCCGATCACGGCCCCGGTATGACGCGCCACGGCGCATGGTCTACCTGGCTTTCTGAACGCTACGGCATTCTGCCTGGCCTTTCTTCAGCCATCTCCATGCCCCCACTGCCGTTTATTCATTTACCGCCGCTGTCGGAAAAGGCGGCGGCTGCTCTAAGCGGGAGCGCGCGGGAAGATATTCTGCCAGAAGAGCCTGTAATTCATATGCAGGTACGCCGCCGACGCCGCTGGCCGGCGATCGCCGCCGCGCTGATCCTTGGCGTATGTGCGCTGGGCGCTTTTTTCTTTTATGGGGATAGCGGCTTTTCCCGCCTGCCGGAGCAAATAGCCCAGACCGCGCCGTATAACTTACTCAAAGCAAAACCCGGTGATATTAAAACCTTTACCTTCACCGGCATCATGCCGCTGTTTGAAAACGGCAGCAGTACGCTAATGCCGGACAGCGAAGAGGAGCTGAATAATATCGCACCGCAAATCGCCGCGCTGCCTAATCAAATATTTCTGATTATCGGCCACTCCGATAATACCGGCTCCGCCGCCGTCAATTTAGCGCTTTCTGCCGAGCGGGCGCGCGTGATTCGCGACTGGCTGGTCGCCCATACCGGCTTGCCCGCCAGCCATTTCATTATTGAAGGTGCTGGCAATACGCTCCCCGTTGCCAGCAACGACACCAAGGAAGGACGCGCGCAAAATCGCCGCGTTGAAATCATACCGTTATCTGCCCAACGCAATAACCATTGAGAGAGAACGTTTACAATGAGCAAGAAAGCCATTACTTACCCCCTAAATGAAGGCGCGTTTATGACGCTGGTACCACAGCAGGATCAGTCCATTAATATCCTGCGCTATACGGATGCGGAAGATAATCCCTATAACATTATTATTAACCGCGCCGCGCTGGAGCCAGAGCAGACCGTCGATGACTTCTGTGAAAAACAGTGGGAAAGGATGAAGCGTTCCGTGCCGGGATTTGAAGTAGAAGGAAAAAATTTAAAGCATGAGATAGGCCCGGCGAAACTGCCGGTACTGCAAACTGCCAATAAATTTCTGGAGGACGGAGCGTGGGTAAAACAGGTGACGTCGATTATCACGCTGCCGCAGCATCCGGTCCTGAATCCTGGTGCCCGTAAGCTGCTGGTTTTCACGCTCGCCACTAACGGCGATTTCACCGAAGAGCAGCGTAAACACTATGTGCGCATTATCAATAGCTTTATGCCGGCTGAAATGCCGCTGAATGTAGAAGAT
>CALYPF010000217.1 GCA_945271245.1 uncultured Enterobacteriaceae bacterium
CTTTCCGCTTTCCGCTTTCCGCTTTCCGCTTTCCGCTTTCCGCTTTCCGCTTTCCAAAGCCATCTGACAGCCACCGCTGGAATTTAGCATCACCTTTTTAAGCAATAGTTTTGCGTTTACTCATTTTCAGAAGCGTCGACTCTGCCAAGAGACAGATTTTACGCTGCCCCATTAACGGCAATCGTTTACCTACGGCACACTCATCGGCGGAAGTGCTGCCTGCGCAGGCGTTTCACCGCTAATGCAAAATAGCAGCCCACCCGCAATCAAGCGTTACGGGTTAGTGCGTTACTCAGCATCATAGCCCAAATTCGGTGCCAGCCAGCGTTCTACGTCCTCTACAAGCATGCCTTTGCGGCTCGCATAATCTTCCACCTGATCGCGCTGAATTTGCGCTACGGCGAAATATTTACTGTCCGGGTGACTAAAATACCAGCCCGCAACCGATGCTCCCGGCCACATCGCGAACGACTCCGTTAGCGACATTCCGGTATTCTTTTCAACCTCCAGCAACCGCCAGATTACGCCCTTTTCCGTATGTTCAGGGCAAGCGGGATAGCCAGGCGCCGGGCGAATACCCTGATAATTTTCCCGGATCAGTTCCTCGTTACTGAGCGCCTCATCGGGCGCAAATCCCCAGAACGCTTTACGCACTCGCGCATGCAGGTATTCCGCAAACGCCTCTGCCAGCCGATCGGCCACGGCTTTTACCATTATTTTATTATAGTCGTCATGCTGTGCTTCCCAGGCGCTGGCCAGTGCGTCTTCTTCCAGCCCGCCGGTGACGGCAAAAGCGCCGATATAATCAGCTTTCTCGCTTTGTTTCGGTGCCACAAAATCCGCCAGGCAATAGTTGGCGAAACCCGATTTTTCCGTTTGCTGACGAAGATGATGACTGACGGCTATCACCTCAGAGCGCGATTCATCCCGATAAATTTCAATATCATCCCCTACCCGGTTAGCCGGAAACAGGCCGACTACGCCGCGCGGAGTCAGCGAACCTTGCGCATCTAAACGATCCAACATCGCGTTGGCGTCATCAAACAGACGGCGTGCTTCTTCACCGACGACGTCATCGGTGAGAATGCGCGGATGTTTTCCGGCAAGCGACCAGGTGAGAAAAAACGGCGTCCAGTCAATATAGTGACGCAGCGTTTCAATGCTGGCGCTAATCGCCTGAACTCCGAGCTGACGCGGTACCGGCGGCGTATAGTTCGCCCAGTCAAAAGACAATGCGTTTTGGCGCGCGGCTGCGAGCGTTACCGGCGGAGTGCGCGGTTTTTTCCGGGCGTGCTGCGTACGTACGGTGTGATACTCTTTACGCGTTTTTTCTACAAACGCCGGGCGCAGGGAGTCCGAGAGCAGCGAGGAGACCACGCCGACGGTGCGTGAAGCATTCTGCACGTAGACGGTTGGCGCGCTGTAATGCTGTTCGATTTTCACAGCCGTATGCGCTTTGGAGGTCGTGGCTCCGCCTATCAGCAGCGGCAAAGTGAAGCCCTGACGCTCCATTTCTTTAGCTACGTTCACCATCTCATCCAAAGAAGGCGTTATTAGCCCGGAAAGCCCGATGATATCAGCGTTAACTTCGCGCGCGGTTTTAAGGATTTTATCGCACGGCACCATCACGCCCAGATCGATAATTTCATAGTTATTACATTGCAATACAACGCCGACGATGTTTTTGCCGATGTCGTGGACATCACCTTTGACCGTCGCCAGAACAATTTTTCCGTTGCTGCGCCCGGCGCTGCGGCTTGCCTCGATATAGGGTTCCAGGTACGCTACCGCCTGCTTCATGACGCGCGCGGATTTTACTACCTGCGGCAGAAACATTTTCCCGTCACCGAATAAGTCGCCGACCACGTTCATGCCCGCCATTAACGGGCCTTCAATAACATCGATGGGTTTTGCAGCCTGTTGACGCGCTTCCTCGGTATCCTGCCTGATAAATTCGGTAATGCCTTTTACCAGCGAATATTCCAGCCGTTTATCCACCGCCCAGCCGCGCCACTCTGCCTGCTGAGGCTGATTGTCTTCACCGGCCTTGCTGGCGCGGTAGCGTTCCGCCAGTTCTAGAAGGCGCTCGGTGGCGTCATCGCGTCGATTCAGAATGACATCTTCCACCGCATCGCGCAGATCGGTTGGGAGATCGTCGTAGATAGCAAGCTGCCCGGCATTAACGATTCCCATATCCAGCCCGCTGCGGATGGCGTAATACAGGAATACAGCGTGGATTGCTTCACGCACCGCGTCATTACCCCGAAACGAAAAAGAAACGTTGGATACGCCGCCGGAAATCAGCGCATGTGGCAGTTCGCGCTTAATGTCTTCACAGGCATCGATAAAATCCTGCGCATAATTGTTATGTTCTTCAATGCCGGTAGCGACCGCAAAAATATTGGGATCAAAAATGATGTCTTCCGGTGGGAATCCTACTTCCTGAGTCAGGATGTGATAGGCGCGCCGGCAAATTTCAATCTTACGCGCGCGGGTATCCGCCTGGCCCGTTTCATCAAAAGCCATTACCACCATCGCTGCACCGTAGCGCCGCACCAGTTTTGCGTGCTGGATAAACGCCCCAACCCCTTCTTTCATGGAAATAGAATTGACGATGCCTTTCCCCTGGATGCACCTGAGCCCTTGCTCAATAACCTCCCATTTAGAAGAGTCAATCATGATGGGAACGCGCGCAATATCCGGTTCGCCGGCAATTAAATTCAGGAAGCGCACCATCGCCGCCTCGGCGTCGAGCATCCCTTCATCCATATTGATATCAATAATCTGCGCGCCATTTTCTACCTGCTGACGTGCGACATCCAAAGCTTCGGCATAGTTTTCTTCTTTAATAAGCCGCTTGAATTTCGCCGAACCGGTCACGTTGGTGCGTTCACCGACATTCACGAACAAACTATTCTGCTCAATGGTCAGCGGCTCCAGCCCGGACAGACGGCAGGCTACCGGGATCTCAGGCAATGGACGCGGGGCAAGCCCTTCAACCGCCCGGCTGATAGCGGCAATATGCGCCGGTGTGGTACCGCAGCATCCACCAACGATATTGAGAAAACCCGCCTGCGCCCACTCGCGGATTTGGCTGGCCATCGCATCGGCGTCTAAATCATATTCGCCAAATGCGTTAGGCAATCCGGCATTGGGATGCGCACTGACATAACACGATGCCACGCGTGAAAGCTCAGCGACATACTGACGCAGTTCATCCGGCCCAAGCGCACAGTTGAGGCCAAATGCCAGCGCGTCCGCGTGGCGCAGGGAGTTATAGAATGCCTCGGTCGTCTGGCCGGATAAGGTGCGCCCTGAGGCATCGGTGATGGTCCCGGAAATCATGACCGGCAGCGTAACGCCCAGTGCTTCAAACTCCGTCTGCGCGGCAAAGAGCGCGGCTTTTGCATTCAGAGTGTCAAATACCGTTTCAATCAGGATAAGATCCGCGCCACCTTCAATGAGCGCGCGCGTAGATTCCCGGTAGGCGGCCACCAGACCATCAAAGGTAATATTACGGAATGCGGGATCGTTAACATCAGGTGAAATCGATGCCGTGCGGTTGGTGGGGCCGAGTACCCCCGCCACATAGCGCGGTTTATCCGGCGTTTTGGCGCTCCATATATCGGCACAGGCACGCGCCAGCCGGGCCGCCTCCCGGTTAATTTCAGCCGACAGCGATTCCATTTGATAATCCGCCATCGCAATCGGCGTAGAGTTAAATGTGTTGGTTTCGATGATGTCAGCGCCCGCTTCCAGGTAGGCATCATGAATTGTCAACAACGGGTAAAAAGTGATCCACTTACCGTCACCACCAACGGTCTAA
>CALYPF010000218.1 GCA_945271245.1 uncultured Enterobacteriaceae bacterium
ATTAGACCGTTGGTGGTGACGGTAAGTGGATCACTTTTTACCCGTTGTTGACACTCACTGCGTGATTCATGTTTTTCCTCTGAAAATACGCTTGGTACGAAGCGCATAAGTTCATCATTGGTCAATGCACGCTCTTTACGGATAACGTTCGCGGTACGGAAAGATGAAGATAAACGGGCCATGATGATTCTCCTCTGGATTGAAAATTAACTTTCTTCTGGCGTGAACTTTTTGATGGTGATTCACCATCGCGGAGCGCCGTTGCCGTGATGAAATGACCGGTCCGGACCATAAGTGGCTAATACAAGGGGGCAACCGGAGGCCGCAGCGCAAGCGAACGACCAGAGGGAGAGAGTGCGAACGGGTGAGGATTGCAGGCTTCAGCCTTTCCCCTTGTATTCGTCACGGGCCGGGCCAGTGTCTTTCACGGCAAAGGTGATTCGTGATGAGTCCGTGAACTAAAAAGAGAAACGCCAGAAAGAAGTGGCGGGCTATGCCCGTTTCCTTTCGGGAGCCGTCTTGCGGCGACTGTGGGGGCGGCGCAGGCAAAGCCTGCTGCAAGCCCCTGCGCCGATGGTTGAAGAAATGCCCGGCATGTAGCCAGGCAGAGAGTTACCAGTCAAATGTCGGTGCACCTTCTATTTCATCACCTACAGCTGAGAAATGAATCATGCTTATATCGGCCTGACGTCTGGCTCGGGCTATTAATGCCCGTGTCGTTCTGGAAATGCCGAGACGCCTCAACCTGATAAGCGGGTCGTAGACGGCATCAAGGCGTAACAAGTACCCCACTCCGGAATTTAAGATCCACCCGCTATCCTCATGGCTCGAACCCAGATTCTCTAACAATGCGTTGTCAGCTTCCGTGATATGGGATGTGCTGCATTCCAGTACAGGCCGCAACATCATTCGGGGTAGCTGCACTCGCGCGCCCCAGTTCAGCGCATCGGTAACGTCGTTCCATGCCCATTCCTCATCATCAGGAACGGGCAGCGTCAGCAGGCGGAACGGCACCCCCATACTTCTGGCAAGGATTTCGCCTAATCCGATTACCGGATCGTCACGTTCCCCCAGATCACAACAGGCAATAAATTCACCATCAAGATAGACAGCTTCATCACCGTTATCGAGCTGAATAGCGGTTACACCACGCGGGGCATTCTGGAGATAATATTTTGGCATTTCTGAATTCTCGGATATGTGGTTTAAAAGCCGCCCCGTTGCGGGGCGGCGTCTGTCATGCGCTTACACGGGTTTGTTCCGTTGAGGTGAGGAAGTGCCCCAGCTCTGCGCAACTCATAGCCGGAATACGAACGGGTTTATGGCGGCGTTCTGCGCGTACCACAATTTTCCCTAGTGCCTGAATGCGACGTGCGATCACGTCGGCAGGAATGGTCTCGGCGGGCTTACGCTTGTGGGGACGCTTGTTTTTGTTATTTACAATGTAATCACGGCATGCAATGATAAAGCGGTCTTTCATGATGTATCTCCATCTGAGACAGTTAGTTATCCGGTCTGCTCCAACAGACCGGGGTGAATGAGCAGAGCTTTTAGCTCTGCTTTTTTATTTCTGCTTTGCGTACACCTCCTGCTCTATCCGTTGAATAATTTCGCTATGTTTCATGCTCACGCGGTCACGAAAACGGAAGTAGCGGCCACGGTAATAGGCGTAAATATCGGTCACGTCCTCCGCGTGCATCTCAGCTAATTTGAATGACTGATCGTCTCCTTTTCCGTACCAGTCGATAGGCGGCATCACCTCAAGCTGGTCGTTAAAAATCTCCGCAGTGATTTCTTCAACTGGCTTACGCGCTGCTTCACGGATCATTTCAACAGCCTCATTCCGGGAAACCAGTACGTACTGTTCGGCCTGCATGTTCAGAACATCCAGCGGCTGTTTACCGTAGCGAGTCACGAACTGGTTACCGTCGTGAATGGCTTCCTCAAAAAACAACTGCCCTTTCGGGTAAAAAACCATATCGTCCATAACTTTCTCCTCGTTGGTTGCCTCCGGCTCCCTTCTGGCGTTTCCCTTTTATTTCCGTTTTCGGAAGCGGGGAGCCTGGGGCCGTGACTTCAGACCGCCCCGGCCGTCCGGGCCAGAAACAAGGGCGATGCAGGAAGCCGCAGCGCAAGCGAGCGACCGTAGGGAGTGAGTGCGAACGGGTGAGTGCAGCGGGCTTTAGCCTTACCTTGTTTATGGACCAGGACGGGGCAGCGTCTGTCACGGCCACAGGAGCACCGCGATAAGAGGTAAAAGGGAGGCGCCAGATGAGCCGGGCTTTAGTCCGGCTTCCTTGGCGGCCGCAACGCGGCCAGTGAAGCGGCTGCTGCCTTGAGGCAGCTGCAAGCGTGGTTTTCAGGCATCGCTTGCTATCCGTAAGGACGGAGACGCGTGCGGCTCCGCGGAGCGCGGTGGACACTCTGGCCACCACGCGAAGTGCAGGCGACGACCCGGCTATGACGGGGAGCCGAAGGGGCCAAAATTAACATTTCAGAAAGTGCAGAATCCGCACTTTTTATTACTGGAAATTGATTGTCTTTTTCATCTAAAATAAGTGCAGAAACTGCACTTTTTTGGATACGAAAAAATGACGGGATATGAGCTGAGATTATGGCGAAAAGGGCTGGGCTGGAGCCAGGATAAAGCGGCGGAAGAACTGGGGGTATCGCTGCGCACTTACAAGGTTTACGAAAAGTCGGAGCAAGTAAGTCGCCTTGTCACACTGGCAATAGCAGCATTATCGGTAAACGATATGCTGCCAACTTTTTTGAACAGAAAAACCAACAAGGACAAAGCGCTGGCTATTCTACAGGCAACTATTTCCGATAAAGCTCTGGGCAGAACAAGGCCAAATTTCTTAGCGCTAAACGAGTCGGAACAGAATAGCGCTCCGGTTGTTAGTCTCTAATGTAAGCTTTTTGCCCTAATTATCCCGGTATGCTGGCGAACCTGCGAAATTATACGCTGACATTCTCCACACGTAACAGCTGCTACGACAGCCTTTCCTTTTCGACGAGTGTACGGATAATCTGGCTCAATCCCGCACAGAGTTTTCCACCCAGCATCCCCCTCTATTACAAGATGAAGTAACTCGTCGTCATAAGCATATACACCACTTTTCATCATTCCGTCCCCGACAGTCAAAGTTATCCTCAACGGACAGCACCAGGTGCCGTCCGTGTTGAAGTTATGCGGCCTTCTGAGTTCCCCGCATGAAGTCGAGCATGGCCTTGATACGCCGCTGCGCATTCAGTTTCTCTTCAAACCCATTCAGGTAGTAAACGGGGGTATAACGAACTCTGCTCAATTGCATCGTTAACGTATTTCCTGTTACTACCTCGGCAGCTATACCCAATAAGGAAAGCTGTATGAATGCCATATCTGCAGCGATTGGATCGATATCAATACAGCTTGCAAAGAGGTGAGCAGAAGGGTTGATATCAGCTTCAAGGAGACATTCTGCATAAGCGACTATCATTCCGGCCGAGCCACAGGCCGGATCACTGATAGTTGCAAAGCCTTCACGGTCGATAGTCTCCTTAATACCAGGAATAAGCATTCTGGCCATTAAAGACTGGACGCTGTAAGGCGTAAAATATTGACCCATATCGCCCGACCCCAGCTCAAGCTCCATAAAGATCGAACCCAGAAAATCGTGAAATTTAGCTTCCAGCGCGCAGATCATCAACTGGAAAAGTCGGTGCAGGTTATCTATATTGTCAACAACGGGTAAAAAGTGATCCACTTACCGTCACCACCAACGGTCTA
>CALYPF010000219.1 GCA_945271245.1 uncultured Enterobacteriaceae bacterium
TGGATCAGTTTTCAACCGCTGGGGTGGATCAGTTTTGCACCGTTGGTAACATTAATGGCATCGATAGCCACTTTTATCGTACCGTCAGTGCCATTTTTAAAGCCGACGGGGCAAGACAGGCCGGAAGAGAGTTCGCGGTGAACCTGAGATTCTGTGGTACGCGCACCGATGGCACCCCAGCTCATAAGATCGGCAACATATTGGGGCGTAATCATGTCCAGAAACTCGCCTGCCGCAGGCAAACCAGAATCATTGATATCCAGTAGCAGCTTGCGCGCAATGCGCAGGCCGTCGTTAATGCGGAAGCTGTTATCCATGTAAGGGTCATTAATCAGCCCTTTCCAGCCAACGGTGGTGCGCGGTTTTTCAAAATAAACGCGCATGACAATTTCAAGTTCATCATGCAATTCATTACGCAGCGCCAGTAGTCGGCTCGCGTACTCTTTCGCGGCTTTAGGATCGTGAATAGAGCATGGACCAATCACCACCAGCAGACGATCGTCCTCCCCTTTTAACAGGGTGTGAATTGCCGTGCGTGCCTGTGCGACGGTTTGCGCCGCGCGTTCCGTGGCGGGAAACTTTTCCAGTAATGCTACCGGAGGAAGAAGTTCATTAATCTCTTTAATTCGGGTGTCGTCGTTCTGATAGTTCATGTTGATTCCGTAGATGCTGAAAATTCTCTTTATTGCAAGCGATCCAATCTAACGCGTCCCTATGAAGGTGTAAACCATGTTTTACAGACGAGATAGATTATTCCGGGATATACGCTCAAATGAAGGGGTTTGTGGCGAAAGCAGAACAAGCAGCTACACTTTCTAACTGCTAATCATGAAATTAACGCCTGAAAAAAGCATGTCATGCTGACTATTGCATATGTATTTCTTTAGTGCGTTGAATTTATATTTTGGAGCTTACTCTTCTCACCGGTGGAACATCAGCCGGCCTAACCTCATATCCTATGGGAGTACGACGATGAAACAATCAATGCGCCTTATTCTGAGCCTGGCCTTCATGTTAAGTAGCGGAGCTGCTATGGCTGCTGCAAATAATAACGGCCAGCAGAATGCTGCGGCGGATGCCGGTCAGCCTGCTCCGGGCGCGCATGAAAA
Organism: uncultured Enterobacteriaceae bacterium; assembly: GCA_945271245.1. GTDB lineage: Bacteria > Pseudomonadota > Gammaproteobacteria > Enterobacterales > Enterobacteriaceae > Apirhabdus > Apirhabdus apintestini. The sequence goes on from CALYPF010000219.1 coordinate 1,110, forward strand.
CCTGCCCCCGCGCGACATCGACAATTCTCAAATTAACAATAGCGGTAGTTCATCGAACAGCGGCAGCACACTTTCCGGTGACGGAATGACAAGCGATGACGTGCATAAAAATACAATGTGTAAAGATGGGCACTGCCCGGATACCAATAGAAAAGTGCCGACGGGCGTAGATAGCCACAAAATCAATCCTAAAACCGATGGCACCACCCAGTAACTGAGAGGGGGCGACAGCCCCCTTATCGCAAAATAATCATTAACAATCTATTCTTTCGCAGGCAATAATAGTCCTTCATTAGGCTACCTACATAAACACTATGGCGCACTCTCACTCGCATCATTCAGATGCTCCAACGCACGGCAATACGCGTCGACTCTTCCTTGCATTCGCCATTACTGCCGCATTTATGGTGGCGGAAATTATTGGCGGCCTGGTTTCTGGCTCCTTAGCACTACTGGCTGACGCCGGGCACATGCTTACGGATGCGGCAGCGCTACTGGTGGCACTGCTGGCAGTGCACTTCGCGCGCCGCCCGCCAAATGCCAGCCATACTTTCGGCTGGCTGCGTTTAACTACGCTCGCTGCATTCGTTAACGCGATTGCGCTGGTGGTTATCACTATTCTTATTGTCTGGGAGGCGATCGCGCGCTTCTATCATCCCCAGCCCGTCGCCGGGGGGATGATGTTAATTATCGCTTTTGCCGGCCTTGTCGCGAATATATTCTCTTTCTGGGTACTGCATCATGATAACGAAGAAAGCAATATAAACGTTCGCGCGGCCGCACTGCACGTACTAGGCGATTTGTTAGGTTCTGTGGGAGCCATTGTCGCGGCTTTCGTTATTCTCTGGACCGGCTGGACGCCTATCGATCCCTTGCTTTCTATTCTGGTGTCGTGTTTGGTGCTGCGCAGTGCGTGGCGGCTATTAAAAGAAAGTGTGAATGAGCTACTGGAAGGCGCACCGGGCGCGATTGATATTACCGCGTTAAAGAAGCGCCTGAGCGGCACTATTCCAGAAGTGCGTAATATCCATCACGTTCATCTCTGGCTGGTAGGTGAACAGCCGCTAATGACGCTGCACGTTCAGGTTATTCCTCCGCACGATCATGATGAGCTACTGGAACGCATCCATCATTTTCTCGCCCACGAATATCAGATAGCGCACGCTACCGTGCAGATGGAGTATCAACCCTGCGGCGTTGAAGACTGTAAGTTAGGTACCAGCGCTTCTTCACCGCATCATCATCACTAATGATTCAGCGCGCGTGAACTATGTTCGCGCGCGCTTTTTATCCACACCCGACAGCCATTCAGAGCGATAAATAGAAGTATCAGATATTCCAGCGCCATTACCCACACGCCCTGCAAGGCAAAGATGCCGATGCTGATTACGTTAACTACCGCCCATAATAACCAATTTTCCACGTATTTACGCGTCATTAAAATCATAGCGACAATGGACAGTACCATCATACAGGCATCCCAAAACGGGAAAGCATCGGGTGCCAATACAGGTGCGGCAACGTTGATGCCAAAGGCATGCAGTATCGCCAGCGTAGCACGTGAAAGCCATGCAAAAAGAGGATCGATTCCTGTCGCCACCAGCGCAATGGCCAGTATGCTTCCGCCGCCCCATATCATCGCCGCTGGTCGTGATAACCAGCGAATTTTTAGGAGCGCCTGTTGCTGGCTCTGGCGCGACCACGCGTACCAGCCATAAACATTGGCACCAAAGAAAAAGAGCTGCAGCAGCAGGCTGGCATAGAGTTGGATCTGGAAAAATATGACGGCAAAAAGCACTACATTAATGATCCCAAACAGATAGTTGATTAACTTCTCGTAGCTCGCAAGCCAGATACAAATCAGGCCTGCCAGGGTACCAATAGCTTCAATCCACGAAACAGGATACCCACCGGCTCCTGGCGGAATGTTCAGCATAATATTTTGGGTACTAAAAAAATCCATATTGACCTCAGCGCCAGCGGTGTGCTTTAAGTTGGGAAAACGCCAATCATCTAACTGCGTACACGTGAAGCGAGCCGCGCTCGCCCATTTAGACCTGAATGGTGATTAACGCTCAGGTTGCAATGGCATTAAACTGTTAAGCGCGCTTCCCTGTATCTCATTTAAACAAATTATTTGCCACATGTTTATCACAGTAAACAATATTAAATATAAAAGCGTTTTTATACGGAATTTCTCTTACTAAGTTTTCTATAGAAAACCCGGCAGCGCAAATAAATTAACGCACACTCATACCGGGCGCGGCCGGAGTAAATATAGACTGAGCTCCCGCTGAGGTGGTACCCGGAATGTAGCTAAGGGGCAGACTGGCAGTAAATCATCCATTGCAACAATTCATGCAACTATTAGCGCGCGCTCAAGAAGCGATGGCAGGGTGATTAATCGGAAGGCAGTGCGGTAACGTCATACAAAATAATGGATAACCGGCTTGTGGGGCTTAACTAAAAATTTCCGCAGCGCCTTTAGGGCGCTTTTTTACACTGGTGGGTCGTGCAGGATGACTCGCTGCGCTCGCCCTTTGGGCCATCGCCGCAGGCGGCGATGTTTGTTACCAACGGTGCAAAACTGATCCACCCCAGCGGTTGAAAACTGATCCAG
>CALYPF010000220.1 GCA_945271245.1 uncultured Enterobacteriaceae bacterium
TTACTAGATTACTAGATTACTAGATTACTAGATTACTAGATTACTAGATTACTAGTGGGAGAGGGTGTCGCCTTTCTAATATAGAATGGTTTTCTGCAGCTATTATGCCAGGCTGAATATATTGTTTGGTGAATAAACGAGGGTGTTTCTTATCATAATTTATTTGATTAAATAGCGAGGGGTAATTTTATATTAGAAATATAGGTTCAGTGATATAACTCATATTTCTAATGCTGCAATCTATTCAAAGTTTAGGTTACAGCCCGTTTTACCGTATGTAAGCCGCCTGCGAAATAAGTAAACAGCCTGTTATTTAATCCCGATGCCCAGATTGCTATACTGCGGTTTCGCGCTAAGTCAAAGGCAGCTAAAAGAAAGAGGGGCTATGAAAGTTAAACTTATCGCAGTGGATATGGACGGTACTTTTCTGAATGACCGGAAGCAGTACGACAAACAGCGTTTTCTTGAGCAATATGCAGCATTGAAAGCACAGGGTATTAAATTTGTGGTTGCCAGCGGTAATCAGTATTACCAGCTCGTTTCTTTTTTCCCTGAGATTCGGCATGAAATTGCTTTTGTTGCTGAAAATGGCGCGTTAATTTACGACAACGATATCCAACTCTGGCATGCAGAGTTGACCCATCAGCAATACCTTTCGGTCCTGAAAGCACTGGCAGAGTTCCCAGAAATTAATTATGTCGCCTGTGGCCTGAAAAGCGCTTACGCTCACGCTAATGTGCCTCAGGCATTTCGCGATGTAATGCAACGGCACTATCATCGTCTGGCGTATTGCGAAGATCTTACCCAAGTGGATGATATTATTTTAAAATTCGCGCTGAGCCTGCCAGATGCGGATATACCTGAATTGGTCCAGCGATTGCACCACGCGCTTGATGGAATAGTTAAGCCGGTGACCAGTGGGTTTGGCTTTGTAGACCTGATTATTCCGGGCGCCCATAAAGCAGGCGGTATACAGAGGCTATTGGCTCGCTGGAATATTTCTGCGCAGGAGTGCGTCGCCGTTGGCGATAGTGCAAATGATATCGAAATGCTTTCTTTCGTTGGCTATCCTTTTGCCATGGAAAACGCGGTGAGTGATGTAAAAGCCGTCGCGCGTTACCAAACCTCATCTAATAATGATGATGGGGTGCTGCGTATTATCGATAAGATCCTGCATCAGGAGCCGCCATTTCAGACAGAACGGTAAGCGTAAATGGTGCAGGGGCTCACGGTGCCCGGCACCACCTTTACATAACCCAATTATTCAGAACTGCTAATGCATAGGATATTTATTACGCACATGTTCTCATGATTAAGGTACCGGCCATTAATCGTATTCAGCCTCATTTTTTCAATTATGAAAAATATAAAGAATATTGCTAGTGAGTAATTAAACGCCAGGTGAAGCCATTATGGCTGATTATTATAGCGTTGGATAATATTGACATCTGGTTTAAATAAAGCGGTTACTAAAAATTATTGATTAAACAGGGTGTAATAATGGGCCAACAGTAAAGTAGTACAAAGCTATTGGTATAAATAGTGGTATATGATAAAACACATCGCGTGTGTAGCTATCGGAGACTCTTTTTCCGCAGTGATGAGAAGCAAGGGCGGAGAAAATTAATCTGCATTATGAGCGAATTATATAGCGATTTTCGTTATTCTTGGGTTTATGTTCCTCTTTCAATACGCCTTCTTGTTGGTGAACAACACTGGCGCACCGCGCTTTAGCCCCCATAGAAATAGTACTTTTAGCGCTTTAAACAGCGCGACTTTTCTGGCACGTATGTTTAAACAGCGACTACGTGATGGTTTAACTATTTCTCATTGAGTTAAAAATGCGTTACTGGATAATGTTAGGCTTGGCTATCTTAACTGAGGTTACCGGCACTCTTTCTATGAAATGGGCTAGCGAAAGTGTGAGGATGGACAGCTATGTATTTATGTTGTTTATGATTACGCTCTCTTACCTATTCCTGTCTTTTGCAATTAAACATATTGATCTTGGCGTTGCTTATGCGCTGTGGGAGGGTATAGGGATCACCGTTATCACTCTTTTTAGCGTATTATTTTTTAATGAAGCCTTATCATTATTAAAGGTTATTGGGTTAACCGTGTTAATTACCGGAATTATACTGATAAAAACCGGTATCAGAAAAAATAAAAATCAGCAAGGAAACCGCTATGTCGCTACTTGAATGGACACATGTTTTCTGGCTGATCTTAGCCGTCGTGCTGGAAATTATTGCCAATATTTTACTGAAGTTCTCTGACGGATTTCGCCGCTGGCTGCCCGGAATATTGTCACTGCTGAGCGTACTGTGTGCCTTTAGCGCCCTGGCGCAGGCGGTAAAAGGTATCGAGCTTTCGGTTGCCTACGCGCTGTGGGGAGGGTTTGGCGTTGCGGCCACCGTAGGTGCCGGTTGGGTTATGTTCGACCAGCGCCTGAACTGGAAAGGCTGGGCAGGGCTTATATTACTGGCTAGTGGAATGTTTTTGCTTAACCTGGCGTAATTTTTATGTAGCGGCTACTGAGCCGCTTTTGTCTTTTGCGCCGGTGCCAGCTCTGCAAGCTTATCGCGAAAAGCGGTAACTGCAATCGCTCGGTTATCCGCGCGCTCGCGATCGGAGGCGGCGGGCGCTGAACTTTGGATGGCTATTAATTGCCATCCTGCGTCGGTTTGCAACAGCAGGGGGGAACCGCTGTCTCCCGGAAGAGTATCGCAGCGGTGAGACAAAACATTTTGCTGCGGCCAGCCGGTTACCTGGCAATTTCGGTGGGTATACAGGGTGGTTAAATGATCTTCCGGATAGCCTGACTGAGTGACTTGCCTGTCGGCGGTTTTCAGCGCTTGCGTCAGCGCATTTTTATCGCCGTGGAATAAATTCAGCGGCGTGATACCCGAGGGTGCATATTGCAAAACAATGATACCAAAATCCCAGGCCGCTGCGGCAGGCGTTACTATCCAGCCATCACCGTCCGCTTTGAGTTTTTGTTTCAGGGTGTTAGAAACATAGCCTTGAATCGCATGTATTTCATATAACCACTCACCATTTTGGGCAATGAAGCGCAGCGCTACGGCTTTATCCGGGCGCCCACGCGGCGGCGTAAGCAGACAATGTCCGGCCGTTAGCGCCATATTGGCGGCAATTAGCGTCGCGGTACATAAATTACCGCTGGCGGTTTCAAGTTGTCCTATCGCATTCCATGGCGTGAGCATCGGCTTATCTACCGGTTCGCGGTCATCCTGACCAAAAAAAAGCGTTGTTATTTCGGCATTGGAGATCGTATTGGCCGTATCGGCAGCGAGGCTGCTTTGTGACAATAGATACAGAGCGCCCAGAACTACCGCAGTGGTTTTGCGCATATGACTCTCGGGAATAGCGTAGTGAATATTATCTCTGGGATACTATAGTCGGGAAGTGCGGAAAGTGGGAGTAAAATCAGCGCGCTATGCTACCGCTACCGGGAATAACTGCCAACAAACCCACATATGCCTGGCAGCGCCTGCGGAGCCTTAAAGCGGCGATAACGTCGCAGCAGCATAATACCGATGTTACCAACGGTGCAAAACTGATCCACCCCAGCGGTTGAAAACTGATCCAG
>CALYPF010000221.1 GCA_945271245.1 uncultured Enterobacteriaceae bacterium
AACCGCTGACCTCCTGCATGCCATGCAGGCGCTCTCCCAGCTGAGCTATAGCCCCAACGCAAATGTCATGTCGTCCTGACGGGCGGCATGATATGAATTCCCATCTCAGGTGTCAACGCCAAATTTCGCCTCCCCGCCCAACCGCTGAAAAAGCCAGCAGATATCGCAACTTGCGTAAGAACACGGGAGTTAAACTCGTCACAGAATCTTGTAACAGGTTATAGTAAGATGAACTACTAATGAGATTATTTCAGCCAAAGATCATGAAGGAACCTACCGTGTTCAGGGAGAGAATGACGCCAGAAGAACTGGCAGAATTAACGGGATACAGCCGTCAGACCATTAATAAATGGGTCCGTAAAGAGGGTTGGGAAACATCACCGCGTCCCGGTATTCAGGGTGGTAAAGCGCGTTTGATTCACGTTGATGAACGTGTACAAGCCTTTATTTTAAGCACCAAACGTTCAGCAGAAACAAGCGTAGAGTATAAGCCAGGCAGTGCATCGCTGGAAAACCTGATGTTTAATTCACTGAAAGAAATGCAGCCAGCCGAAAGAAAACAACTCATGTCATTATTGCTGCGAGATGGAATCGGTGGGATGTTAAAAAGGCTGGGGATCAGAGAAGATGATTAACCAGCCGACGACGCGATAAAATTACTGTCTATTAACGGCGGCTTACCTGATGTTCAGGATAGCCGCCGTTTGATTTATTGCTGCTCGCGTTCAGCGATAAACGCCAGTGCCTTATTAATACGCTCCAGGCTACGGGTTTTACCAATAGCGTGCACGGTTACATCCAGCCCCGGTGATTGCCCGGCGCCGGTTACCGCAACGCGTAACGGCATCCCAACTTTACCCATCCCAACATCCAGACTATCCGCAGTATCCTGGATAGCCCGATGGATGTTTTCCGCCGTCCAGTCATTCAGTGCGCTCAACCTGTCGCGCACCACTTCCAGCGGCTGACGCGCAGCGGGGCGCAGGTGTTTTTTCGCAGCGTCAGCATCAAACTCCGCAAAATCCTCGTAAAAATAATGGCAGCTTGCCGCCATCTCTTTCAACGTCTTACAACGTTCCCCTAATAGCGTCACTAATTCAGCCAGTGTGGGGCCATTATGCGTGTCGATATTTTCCTGTTCTATATGCCACTGCAGATGAGTGGCCACATATTCCGGCGGTAAATGATTAATATAATGGTGGTTAAGCCATTGAAGTTTTTCAGTATTAAATGCACTCGCTGATTTACTTACCGCATTCAGACTAAATAAATTAATCATTTCATCGCGGCTAAATATCTCCTGATCGCCATGGGACCAGCCTAAGCGCACCAGGTAGTTAAGAAGCGCTTCCGGCAAATATCCTTCATCGCGATACTGCATAACGCTGACGGCGCCGTGACGCTTAGAAAGCTTTTTACCGTCGTCACCGTTAATCATTGACACATGAGCGTACACCGGCACCGGCGCGCCGAGCGCTTTCAGGATGTTAATCTGACGCGGTGTGTTATTGATGTGATCTTCGCCACGCACTACATGCGTAATTTCCATATCCCAGTCATCAACAACCACACAAAAATTATAGGTTGGAGAGCCATCGGTACGGCGAATAATTAAGTCGTCCAGTTCCTGATTACTAAACTCAATCGGACCACGGATCTGATCGTCAAAAATAACCGAACCTTCCTGCGGGTTAGCAAAGCGCACAACGCAGGGTTCATCTTCCGCATGGTGCTGGCAATCATGGCGGCAGCGCCCGTCATAGCGCGGCTTCTCACCGTTCGCCATCTGCTCTTCGCGCAACTTTTCCAGGCGCTCTTTTGAGCAGTAGCATTTATAAGCCGTGCCCGCCGCCAGCATTTCATCAATGACGCCGTTATAGCGATCGAAGCGTTTAGTCTGAAAATAAGGCCCCTCATCCCAGTCCAGCCCCAGCCAGTTCATACCGTCCATAATGGCATCAATGGCCTGCTGCGTTGAACGCTCCAAATCGGTATCTTCAATACGTAATACAAATTCACCGTGGTGATGGCGCGCAAAAAGCCAGGAATAAAGCGCGGTACGCGCGCCGCCAACGTGCAAATAACCGGTCGGGCTGGGAGCAAAGCGGGTTTTAATTTTCATTAAACGGCCTTAAATAGTGTGTAACCAAGTCGGAAACCGACAAGCCTGAAAAAATAAGTAGGCAAATATTCTATCACTGTGAGCCGATTCCTCAATGCGGCTATCAATACGGGTGATCATCACAGACTTCAATGCCCACTCACTTAGAGGTTTATTTAGCCGACACATGAAAATATCTGCTTGCGATGAAGCGGCCTGGCTGCCGCTCCACCGGGCACAGCGTTCCTCCTTAAAAAGCGGGATATTTAAATGCAAACATACCAAGGCAAGCCAAAACGTGTTACCTGCCTGGTTTCAGCACACATGCTTCTATCAACGATCGCAATTATTTTGGCCTGGCCCGCCACTCAGCCTTGATACGTTTTGCCTAATTTTACGACGAATAAACAAAAACTTTGGAAAAGGCGTTGACTCATTTGGCGCTATCCCTATAATGCCACTCCACACAGCGGGTGTGATTAGCTCAGCTGGGAGAGCACCTCCCTTACAAGGAGGGGGTCGGCGGTTCGATCCCGTCATCACCCACCAACAACTTAATGTTGTCTCCGCCGTGTTATCCAATGCTTTGTGTTTTAGTAGTGGCAGTTAAATAAACTTTTGAGCCTGGTAAGCTAAGCTAAGCGAAGAAGTGGTTAAAGTCACTAACGCAGTAAAAACGTGGAATAGCGGATTAGATAAGAAATTGAGAAGTGGGTGATTAGCTCAGCTGGGAGAGCACCTCCCTTACAAGGAGGGGGTCGGCGGTTCGATCCCGTCATCACCCACCACTTTCTCTCCAGCGAATTTCTTATTATGCAGTCTGAAGTGGGTGATTAGCTCAGCCGGGAGAGCACCTCCCTTACAAGGAGGGGGTCGGCGGTTCGATCCCGTCATCACCCACCACTTCGGGTCGTTAGCTCAGTTGGTAGAGCAGTTGACTTTTAATCAATTGGTCGCAGGTTCGAATCCTGCACGACCCACCAATGTAAAAAAGCGCCCTAAAGGCGCTTTTTTGCTATGCGCAGTTTGTAACGATTCGAAACTGCAGCAGGTTCGGGTCGAACGCAGTGAGACTACGGTGCCGCCTGCAGCGCCGGCCCGAAGGGCGAGCACCGCGAGTCATCCTGCACGACCCACCAGTGAAAAAAAACGCCCTAAAAGCGCTTTTTTGCTATGCGCAGTTTGTAACGATCTGAAGCTGCAGCAGGTTCGAGTCGAACGCAGTGAGACTACGGTGCCGCCTGCGGCGCCGGCCCGAAGGGCGAGCGCAGCGAGTCATCCTGCACGCTCCACCAGTGTAAAAAAGCGCCCTAAAAGCGCTTTTTGCTATCCAGCAACGCTTAATACCACACACGCTCGCCATCCGAATAAACACCAGTCAATATACTACGGTGGTTAAGAGATTATTGGGTAACTATGCGCCCTAACCTCTCATGTTACCAACGGTGCAAAACTGATCCACCCCAGCGGTTGAAAACTGATCCA
>CALYPF010000222.1 GCA_945271245.1 uncultured Enterobacteriaceae bacterium
GACTGCAGGCTTAAGCCCCCACCAGGGTTCGGTAATATCATGGCTTGCTACATTTGTTGGGTTTTGCATTTAAGTAATCCTTAATAGTGTGTTAATTCAGGCTAACACTGCGCAATACGACATAGGGACCGTTGCGGTCCTGACGACGTTCAGCGAAGACCGCGAGCACACCGCTGATATCCTGAACCTCCCGCCCGGCATAGTGGCAGACGCTGCCGGACCATTTATATTTACCCGTGCAGAAGCGAAATAACCGGGACTGCGGGTGCTGGCGGTATATCGCCATTGCCTGACGTTTCGGAATGATTTTCATCGCAATTTTCTCCTTAAAGCCAGCCTCTCTCAGAAAACGAGACGATCTCCATCCCGCCAACAACCAGATGATCCAGCAGGTGAATATCAACCAGATCCAGCGTCTGCTTAAGACGCTCGGTGATCCGCCTGTCCGCATCGCTGGGCTCTGCGTGCCCTGACGGGTGGCAGTGCGCGACGAGAATGGCAGCCGCGTTATGTTTCAGTGCTGCCTTCACCACCTCCCGTGGATGGACCTGTGTATGGTTGATGGTGCCGGTAAAGAGGGTTTCATGCGCAATCAGCCGGTGCTGGTTATCGAGGAAGAGCGCGGTAAATTCTTCACGCTCCTGTGTGGCAAGATGCAGGCGCAGCCAGTCCCGGACGGCATGGCTGGAAGTAAATGACACCCCGGGTTCACGTAGCTGGCGATCCAGCAGGGTGAGTGCCTCCCTGATGGTCTGTTGTGCGGATGCCGGTAATTAGGCGGCAAACAGCGGTAACTGTGTTTCCATAGCGGACTCCTCAGTCGATAATGTGCATGATGGCGCTGCATTCCGTATGATTGAGTGCATAGTCCCGCAGGCGATAATAGTGCTCCGTCATGGCGTCGCATTCGGTGCGCATGGCGTGGTGGCTGTAAGTCATCAGACTGACGGCGATGCCCGCGGCCTCTGCGCTCACCTCCGCGCCGTTACCATTCATCGGGTTGAACAGCGTCCATTTTTCATCGTCATCACCACCGGGCTCCGGGGCCATAAAGGCACCGCCGTTGCTCAGCGTGTAAAACTGCCAGATACCCCCGCAGTAGTCTGCACAGAAGCGGTCCATCCAGGCGAAGATATGCGGTTCAAGGGTCATCCACTGCGGGATGGAACCAAAGTGCTGTGGCCAGAAGCCGATACTCTGTTCATCGGGTAACAACGTGGCGGTGAGAGTGTTGGTATTTTCGGTGTCTGAAAGGGTTGGCAGATTTGTGGTGTTATTCATCGGTTATTCCTTTTGAAAGGCCATAAGTGTGGCTCCGGTTAACGGGAACCTGATGTGTGGAAAAGGCGATTTGAGGCGTGATGGTGAAGGAATGCGTTACCGGCGGGTAAGTTCAGCAGGCGATACATTCAGGCGCATTTGCGGGCAGGATTGTGCATAGCCATCGACATCAACCAGTGAAGGCCAGATGCCGTCAGCCACTGACAGCAGGCTCAAGCTGAGTTCACCAGGCCGGTAGCAGAGATGCCTGCACCAGGCGCAGAGGTCATCGTCGGATATGGAACGGCAGCCGGGCTGGTTTTGCAGGGAGAGCGGCCAGACCGCTGTCTGATAAGCATTTACAGGAACGTGCTGCATCAGCTCAGCGCCTGCTGCAGTTGTTCTGCCATTACCCACAAGGCACGGTTCAGTTTGATATCGCCGTCGATACCGTTCACCGCGCGTGTACGGCTGCGCTTGCCCTGTACCGTACGACCGCTTAAGCCGCCTTTACTCAAATTTTCCTGCAGGCGGTTGTATACCGTCCACAGGTCCGATGATTCGTCCTGCCAGCGTCGGGCACTTAATGCCTGGGATTCGGTAATGGGCTGGTGCTCTTCACCAAAGCGGTAATTCAGCGCTGCTTTCGCAAACGCCTGTTGAGCTGGTGGCGGTAACAGCAGTGACTGCATGGCCTCGCGCTTCTCCTCCACCCGGTCAAACACCCCGAGCACCTCATAAGCCCCTTCAATGACTTTACCCACCACATCGCCTTTATGCGGTACCCTGACTTCACCGAACGACTGACCGCAGACCAGACCGTTGGCGCAGACGGCACGAAAAAGACCCGGGATCATCTGGTAGCTGGAGCTGCCATCATGGCTGTTGAGCAGGATGATTTCCGGTACCTGTTTGCTGGCTATCTGCCCTGCGCGTCGCAGGCGCACCATATGTTTAGTATGTTCACGACGGCTCTGGTCTCTGACGCGGGTCTGACAGGCGAAGAACGGTTCAAAGCCCTCATGCTGCAGGTTTTCCAGCAGTGTAATTGTCGGAATATGGGTGTAGCGTGCTGAGCGGGATTCGTGCTTGTCCGCGCCAAAAACGCTGGGGACATGCTGGTGTAATTCGTCATGGGTCAGTGGGCGGTCACGGCGTATCTGATTAATACGACCAAAGCGGCTGGCTAATCGCATAATGAAAACTCCTTGATTAAATAGCATAAAAGTAAAAAGGCCACACTTCCCGAAGGAGGTGTGGCCTGGCATGATTTAAAAGGGTGGTGCAGGTGGTACGTCGTGGATGGCTGTGACACCGGGGGTTTGCGGATACCGTCGCTCGCGATATAGCGGTTGAGCATTACCCCGGCCTCCGGCGCAAAGTTCCAGTCGCGCCAGATGAGCATGCAGTCGGTATCGCGAGTAACCAGACGGAAATGCGTACCCTGGTCGTCTTCGATGGCGACATTGGTGTATTCGGCAGCCACCGCAGTGGCCTGTTCACGGGTGAACGTTCCTTCGGGTAGGGCTGTAGATTCAGGCATTCAGTTTCCTTAAAACAAAAAAGCCATGTACCCCGAAGGAACATGGCCTGATAGAATGTTTTAACCCGGATGATTAATGCTGCTGATTTTTCTCTTTAACCTTTGACCATGAAGGGCGGCGACTGCCGGAAAACTCCTTCTTCATTGACCAGTAGCCGATGGGGTACTGCTGTACAACCTGGTTGTTCACACCGATATCAACCGACAGGTATTGTCCGTTATTGATGGAGCCTTTACGTATCCACGCATCCGGGCTACAGGTACCCGTGTCATACTGTCGCCATGATGACGAATCCCTCGCGGCCACATAGAAGTCGCCAAAAGCGCAACTGTGCGCGGATTTTCGGTTCAGAATGGCAACGTAATATTTAGTGTTGGCGATAATGGTGCAACTGCTGTTCTGCCCGCCGCAGACCTGCCATAACGATTTACCTCCGTCTCCCTTAAAGGTCCAGATAGTATTAGCTGGTGCGCCATCTGCAGGCGTTGCCGTCGCTGCCGGAGCCTGCTGTTACCAACGGTGCAAAACTGATCCACCCCAGCGGTTGAAAACTGATCCA
>CALYPF010000223.1 GCA_945271245.1 uncultured Enterobacteriaceae bacterium
TAGACCGTTGGTGGTGACGGTAAGTGGATCACTTTTTACCCGTTGTTGACAAAAGGCGCCGTTTATTATTCAGGTTAAGGCAAACCAGCGGCGCCAGATAAAGCGAATAACTAGAAATTCAACCGTACCAAGTAGCAAAAACCAGACGCAAAACAGCAGCGTGTAGAGTTGATTCATATCCATTAAATGGAAGAAACCGATAAGGCGCTGCGCAAGGGCCGGCGTGAGGGTGGGCGCTGGCAGCAGCAGGCAGGAAAGAAACGCCAGCAGGAGAATGCCGCCCGCGCTGAGTAGCGTTTCCGACGCGGATTTCATAATGTTATATCCCGGTTAAAAACGCTATTGTAGGGGAAGGCCTAAGGCGGCGCAAAAGCATTCTAGAAAGGAAATTCGAGCAGTTCGATATCCTGCGGCGTGACTTTAATCATCGATCCCCGCTGGTGCCACGCGCCGAGGACCGCGCGTTGATATATCTGCCCGTTTATCTCCAGCCTGTGTATTGCCGGGCGGTGCGTATGCCCGTGAATCAGCCACTGCACACGATTTTTCTCCATCGCGTCGATGACCGCCTGTTGATTCACGTCCATGATGGCCTGCGTTTTTTCGCTATTGGCCATTTTGCTTCCGGCGCGCATGCGCGCAGCGATGCGGCGACGTATAAAGAGCGGCAGTGAGAGAAAGAGTTTCTGCAGCCAGCGCTGATTCACGCGGGCGCGAAAAGCCTGATAGCCGATATCGTCGGTACACAGCGTGTCGCCGTGCATGATGAGAATACGGCGGCCATAGAGATCCACGACTTGCTCCTGTGGCAGAAGATGCATGCCGCTTTCACGGGCAAAGCGTCCACCCAACAGGAAATCGCGATTACCGTGTATAAAATAAATAGGTAGCCCGTGCAGTGCCAGCGCTCTTAGCGTGTCGGCAACTTCACGGTGTAAGGGATTAGGATCGTCATCGCCAATCCAGGCCTCAAATAAATCACCCAGAATGTACAGCGCGTCGGCACTTCCCGCCTCACGCGCCAGAAAGCGTAAAAAACCGGCGGTAATCGCCGGTTCTTCCACGCAGAGATGAAGATCTGCGATAAACAGCGTCGCCACGATTATTCGCTAACGGTAACGCTTTCGATAATCACGTCTTCTTTAGGCACGTCCTGATGCATACCGCTGCGGCCCGTGGAAACCCCTTTAATTTTATCGACGACGTCCATGCCTTCCACGACTTCGGCGAACACGCAGTAGCCCCAGCCCTGCAAACTTTCCGCGCTGAAGTTCAAAAAGTCGTTATCAGCTACGTTGATAAAAAACTGCGCGGTTGCAGAGTGCGGTGCCTGAGTACGCGCCATTGCCAGCGTGCCGCGCGTATTTTTCAGGCCATTGTTGGCTTCATTCTGAATAGGATCTTTAGTGGATTTTTGCTTCATACCCGGCTCAAAACCGCCGCCCTGAACCATAAATCCATTAATGACGCGATGGAAAATGGTGTTGTTGTAAAATCCTTCGCGGCAATAATCGAGAAAGTTCTTCACGGTGAGCGGTGCTTTGTCATCAAAGGTTTTAATGACGATGTCACCATGATTGGTGTGAAAAGTAACCATTTTATGCATCCTGTGAGTTGTTCAGTACACTGGCCCCAAAGAGCAGGGCGCGTCAGGAAGTTGTTATAGCATAACTCGCTGTTCGGGTTAACCTTGCAACGCGTGCTGCTTCCCGAGTGAATTATGGGTAAGATATAGCGTTTGGTTATCCACCGTTTAACATGGAATCTTCAGATGTTGAAAATTTATAATACCCTTAGCCGTCAAAAAGAAGCGTTCAAGCCCATCCATGCGGGTGAGGTGGGTATGTATGTATGTGGGATAACCGTTTACGATCTTTGTCATATCGGACACGGACGCACGTTCGTCGCGTTTGATGTCGTGACGCGTTATTTACGCTATCTCGGTTACCGTGTGAATTACGTGCGCAATATTACTGATATCGACGATAAAATTATCAAGCGCGCGAATGCCAACGGGGAGGCGTTTACCGCCCTTGTCGACAGAATGATTGCGGAAATGCACGCGGATTTTGATGCGCTAAATTTTTTGCGTCCGGACAGCGAACCGCGCGCCACGCAGCATATTCCTGATATTATTGCCCTGGTTGAGCGTTTGCTCGCCCGCGGGCACGCCTACGTTGCCGAAAACGGTGACGTGATGTTCTCTGTTCCTACCGACCCACAATACGGAAAGCTATCGCGCCAGGATCTTGAGCAGCTGCAGGCCGGCGCGCGCGTGGAAGTCGCCGAAGTTAAACGAAACCCAATGGATTTCGTGCTGTGGAAAATGTCTAAACCCGGAGAGCCGAGCTGGCCGTCACCGTGGGGAGAAGGCCGCCCCGGCTGGCATATCGAATGCTCTGCCATGAATTGTAAGCAATTAGGCACTCATTTTGATATTCACGGCGGTGGCTCTGATTTGATGTTCCCGCATCATGAAAATGAAATCGCGCAGTCTACCTGCGCTCACGATGGCGAATACGTTAACTACTGGATGCACTCCGGTATGGTGATGGTCGATCGTGAAAAGATGTCGAAGTCATTAGGTAACTTCTTTACCGTGCGCGATGTGTTAAAGCATTACGATGCCGAAACGGTGCGCTATTTTTTGATGTCCGGCCATTATCGTAGCCAGTTGAATTACAGCGAAGAGAATCTGAAACAGGCGCGCTCTGCGCTGGAGCGTCTGTATACGGCGCTGCGTGGAACGGATGTGAATGCCGCAGCCGCAGGGGGCGAGAGCTTTGAGGCGCGTTTCACTGAAGCAATGAATGATGATTTCAACACGCCGGAGGCTTATTCGGTGCTGTTTGATATGGCGCGTGAAGTGAATCGCCTTAAAGCAGAAGATATGGCTGCGGCTAACGGGATGGCGGCCCACCTGCGTAAACTGTCCGCCGTGCTCGGGCTGCTGGAGCAAGCGCCCGAGCTATTTTTGCAAAGCGGTTCCCTGGCGAATGACGGTGAGGCGGCTGAAATTGAGGCGCTGATTGCTGCGCGCAATGCCGCACGCAGCGCTAAAGACTGGGCGGCGGCCGATGCGGCGCGCGATCGTTTGAATGAGATGGGCATTGAACTGGAGGATGGCCCGCAAGGAACGTCGTGGCGGCGTAAATAACGGCGTTCTGCCACCGCGCCAGGCCTGCGAAAATGCGTGCGCATTATCCAGTAAGCCGGGGGATATATCCCCCGGCTTTTATCAGAGAGCGGGTGCCTATCTGCCGGTGGCATAATTATTATCTTTGGCTCTGCATTAGTGCTGTAAAGTCGCATCAGGCATCAGGCATCAGGCATCAGGCATCAGGCATCAGGCATCAGGCATCA
>CALYPF010000224.1 GCA_945271245.1 uncultured Enterobacteriaceae bacterium
TAGACCGTTGGTGGTGACGGTAAGTGGATCACTTTTTACCCGTTGTTGACACTGCAGGCTGTTTGCATAGGCATATACGCTTTGCTGCGCAGGGCAACTCTCCTGCGGCACTAACTTCTGCTGTGCCAGCCATTCGCGTAAATAGCGCCCCATATACACTTCCAGTACGCCGCCCTTGGTGGTTAGCTCGCCTCCGGGCACTTCCCATGCAGGCCACTTACGCGGGGTTGCCTGCTCCAGTACGCTGCCGTTGGTTGCCAGCGGCGCACGTAAATTGTGCCGGCTCATTAAAAGCACCTGCTGTAATTGATAGCCTTCCGGTACATCGTCTGCGGCGCTGGCCGCCACGGGAAGCATCGCACTCAGCAATATAGCCAGTAATGTCTGTTTCATCCGTTTTCCTTTTACTCGCACTGTAGTGGGCCAAGAGTGTGGCAGAAAATAGCACCGCCGCCTCTGTGCGGGCTCGCAAATTTAGCACTCGGTGGACGATAGAGCCCCAACGAGACCATCGCTCTGCGATTTTCTGTGCGCTTGCGGCTGATAGTAAGGATTTGTCGCTAAACCAGCCGGCCCGGTTTTAGGCTCGGCTCGGCCGCGGGCCGCACGCAGCGCCTGAGTCTGCGGCGCAATCGCAGCCGTAATTTCCGATAAAAAGCGTTTATTATTGGATGACGCAAAGAGGCGCCAGTGGAGAGAATAAGTACAGAAGAGGAGATGATGCGGGCCGCAAAAGCGGCCCGTAAAGTTAACGTTAATTTACCTGCTGCGGGCGCATTAACTCGCCGATAGCACGAACATCATTGCTGCCAGGGGTCTGATGTACACGCAGCCCGAACTCACTCACAATGGCAAACACGTGATCGAAGATATCCGACTGAATCGCCTCGTATTCAAGCCACGCTACAGTATTGGTAAATGCATAGACCTCTAGCGGAACGCCGTCTGCTACCGGTGCCATTTGGCGCACCATCAGCGTCATATCTTTGCGAATGCTCGGGTTTTCGGTCAGATAGCGCGTCAGATAAGCGCGGAACGTACCCAGATTGGTCATTCGGCGAGCGTCGAGAGAAGAACCGTTTTCACCGGTATTTTCGCTGTTCCATGTCTGTAGCTCCTCGCCCTTTTCTTCCAGATAAGGCTTGAGCAGATTACTTTTTTCCAGGCGCGCCTTATCTTCTTCTGACAGAAAATGCACGCTGCTGGTATCAATATTGATACTGCGCTTAATACGGCGCCCGCCGGACTCCGACATCCCGCTCCAGTTAATGAACGCGTCGGACACCAGCGCATAAGTCGGGATAGTGGTAATCGTATTATCCCAGTTTTGCACTTTTACCGTCGTCAGGCCGATATCAATAACGCTACCGTCTGCGCCGTATTTTGAGATCTCCAGCCAGTCACCCATCTTCAGCATGTTGTTCGCTGAAAGCTGGATACCGGCCACCAGCCCCATAATGGGATCTTTAAATACTAACATCAGTACCGCGGCCATTGCGCCCAGGCCGCTAATCAAAATGGCCGGCGATTTACCAATCAGCAGCGATACCATCAGGATGCCGACAATGACGGCGGCGAGCAGTTTAACCCCCTGAAGGATCCCTCTCAGCGGTTAACGCGATATCGCGGAAGTTCTGCGGGACAGGTCGAGCACCACGTCCAGCAGCGAGAAAAACGATAGCAGCGCATACAGCATTATCCATAAGTGCGCACACAGCGAGAGAATATCTCCGGCCTCAGTATGTCGTAACCAATTTGCAGACTGAATGCTGACAATAATTCCCTGTAGGGTAAATGCCAGGCGATGAAATAATTTGTTTTGCGTAATTATCTTAAGCCAGATTTTAGAGCTGGCATGCGCTCGCCGCTCAAAAATACGCAGCACGATGCTATGCAAAATAATGTGCACAACAATAGCAGTTACTAAAATAATCCCCAGAACAAGGATTAACGACGTGGTGTGATTTAATTCAATGCCATATTTCCTTAAAAAGGATATAATTTCCTGCATAATAACTCCTTATTATTCCTGCGCATTTATCATGCCGGGACTAACGCAGGGTTGCAAATTTTTTTACCACTCGCCACGCCAAGCAGCAGCAGAAAACCACTAAAAAAACCAAAAAAGCAGTTAAATATTCGATTTTGTAACAATTCACAGCTTTTGTCATTACGATAAATATTCCCTGCCAACAATGAGATAGCGGTAAATAATCTTCAACCCTGTTTGTAGACGCAGAATATTTGGACAGCGCTTCTCCCGTTGTCCAAATTTCGGTTTTATCTTATAATGAGTATACAAAATGCACTTTTAAAATGAGTTAATTATGGCTGGCAAGCGCAGACTTAGAGAGCAAAAAACCATCCATCATATGATAGCGCTGTTTGCAAAATACTCTCCCGCAGCGAAAGAAGACGCCGCACATTACGAAACTTTGTATGGCTATGCGGTTAACCGCCTCGATCGCTGCGCGTTTGGTGAAGAAAAACCGGCCTGTAAGCAGTGCCCGATTCACTGCTATCAGCCCGCCCGGCGTGAAGAAATGAAAGTGATTATGCGCTGGGCAGGGCCGCGTATGCTTTGGCGGCATCCTATTCTGACGCTGCAGCATTTGATTGACGATCGCCGCCCCGTGCCACCGCTCCCGGAAAAATACCGCAAAAAACGCGCGTCCGAATAATCACAAATTACCGTAAATTACGGCACATCAGCTCTATAATCATTTGATCTTCGGCGGGAATGCCCGCTGCAGATAGCACCGAACAGGCTACAATAAAATAGGATCTATCCCAACGCCAGACTGCCGTTTAGCCGAGTTAGCAGCGCTATGGCGGCTATTAATTAAACGTTAATGAATAACAGTGGCGCATATCTGGTTATTATTAAATGAATTTTCTATATCCCCTAATTTGTTAAAAATAAATTAATACTGCAGAATACATTTTATTACGCGCTTGCATCTCTGTAGAAAATAGCGGGCGAAGATAAATGCTATATCAGACCGTCGGCAATAAAGTGCGGAGTTATTACCCGGCATCACTTGTCGCTAAAATAAACCAAGCTATCTGATATAAAGCTATAATACTCACCGGCGAAGTATTTTACTCGCTAATTCCTGGCTAATCGGCAAATACCTTTGGGCAAGCGATTTTTATTAAATAACGCGCGAAGGAAGAAGTTAACGCTTTAATAATTCTGTTAATGCAGCCTATTACCTGTTACGCCAGAAACTACGCTAATATTGCTCCCGTTTCGCGCCCTGCTCCCGCCGTGTCAACAACGGGTAAAAAGTGATCCACTTACCGTCACCACCAACGGTCTAA
>CALYPF010000225.1 GCA_945271245.1 uncultured Enterobacteriaceae bacterium
TTAGACCGTTGGTGGTGACGGTAAGTGGATCACTTTTTACCCGTTGTTGACATTATGCGCGTAAAAAGTGTGGGGTTGCTCAAATATCGTGTTATTCCGGGAGCGCTATTTATTATTTGCCGGGTTTTGCAGAAGGTCAGATAAGGATAAATATGATAGAAATCGAAACGCAAATGCTTGACGGTATTGAGATCCTGCACGCCACGCCGGCAGCATTACGCGAGGTCCCTTTGCCAACAGTGCTGTTTTACCACGGGTTTACCTCATCGAAATTGGTTTATAGCTATTTTGCCGTTGCGCTGGCGCAAAATGGGATGCGGGTTGTTATGCCTGACATTGCGGAACATGGCGCGCGTTTTACAGGGGATGCTGCTGGGCGTTTGCGGCGCTTTTGGGAAATTCTGCGCCAAAATTTTGAGGAATTCCCTGTGTTATCCCGGGCGATAGCCGAGCGGGGTTGGATTAAGGATAAGCAATTTGGCGTTGGCGGTGCCTCGATGGGCGGAATGACGGCGCTGGGGTTGATGGCGCGTCATACCAATATCCGCTGTGCGGCAAGTTTGATGGGGTCAGGATATTATTTGACGTTAGGCCACACGCTTTTTCCTCCTGCCGGTATGTCCAGTGCGCAGCAGGGAGCGCAAATCGATGCATATCTGGCTCCTTTGAAAGAGTATGACATTACGCATCGGGTAGCCGATATTGCCGATAGACCGCTTCTATTGTGGCACGGTGAAGATGATGATGTGGTTCCGGCGGCAGAAAGTCAGCGCCTGCAGCAGGCGCTGCGGACGCAGGGGCTTGACGAGAACCTCACCTGGCGGCAGGAAGCGGGCGTAAGGCACCGCATTACGCCCGACGCGCTGGCGGCAACCTGCCGCTTTTTCAGTCGATTCCTCAAAGCGAATGTGTCCGATAATAGAAGGGATACCGATTAATTCTTTTATCAGGCAGTCTGAGGGGAGGTGAGCGAGGTTGCTTTTATCGTTGAGATGGCGTGCTCGCATCTGAAAATTCTTGGTATTTTCTACTTTCTTATTGAGCGGAAAGAACGAACCGGTTGCGTGAAACTCACGCCGTGCCAGGATATACTTCCTGTCGCTCTTTTTCGTGGCAAATGGGTATCTCTTTGCCACAATTAGCCGCTTTTTACTCTATCTGATTGTGACGCATGCAACATCAGTTCACCGCTGCGCCCGTATATTAAGGATAATTTTTGGCAGCATCCTGCCAGAATCCCCCTCGGCTACCGCGTTTAACGTACATTAATGATTGTGTTTACCGTCCCCTGGCCGTAGAATGGCGCGTCAATTTTTCAGCCGTCTTAAACACGTTCCTTGCCTCCCCGGGCCCGGCTGACCCAGACAGGAGGCTGAATAATCCGTAAGGAGCAAATCGATGCGTCATTACGAAATCGTTTTTATGGTCCATCCTGACCAGAGCGAACAGGTTCCGGGCATGATCGAGCGTTATACCGGCATCATCACTGGTGCGGAAGGTACGATCCATCGTATGGAAGACTGGGGCCGCCGTCAGTTGGCATACCCGATCAACAAACTGCATAAAGCGCATTATGTTCTGCTGAACGTAGAAGCGCCGCAGGAAGCGATCGATGAACTGGAAACCAGCTTCCGTTTCAACGACGCCGTTATCCGCAGCATGGTTATGCGTACTAAACACGCAGTAACTGAAGCCTCTCCGATGGTGAAAGCGAAAGACGAGCGCCGCGAGCGTCGTGACGATTTCGCATCCAGCGATAGTGCTGATTCCTCCAACAATGCTGGGGATTCTGAAGAGTAATCACTGATGGCCAACCGTCTGGCGCTGTCCGGCATTGTATGCAAGACGCCGCTGCGAAAGGTCAGTCCATCGGGAATTCCTCACTGCCAGTTCGTGCTTGAGCATCGTTCAGTGCAGGAGGAGGCCGGTTTTCACCGGCAGGCGTGGTGCAGAATGCCGGTTATCATTAGCGGGCATGAAAACCAGGCCGTTACTCACAGTATAACGGTCGGTGCGCATATTGAAGTTCAGGGGTTCGTGAGTAGCCATCAGGCGCGAAACGGGCTGACGAAACTGGTATTGCATGCCGAACAGATTGAATTGATAGATTCTGGAGACTAGCCAAATGGCACGTTACTTCCGTCGTCGCAAATTCTGCCGTTTCACCGCAGAAGGCGTTCAAGAGATCGACTATAAAGATATCGCTACGCTGAAAAACTACATCACCGAGAGCGGTAAAATTGTCCCGAGCCGTATTACCGGTACTCGTGCAAAATATCAGCGTCAGCTGGCCCGTGCTATCAAGCGCGCGCGCTACCTGTCTCTGCTGCCGTACACTGATCGTCATCAGTAATCGGCCACGGTCCATTAATACGACTTTGAGAGGATAAGGTAATGCAAGTTATTCTGCTTGATAAAGTAGCAAACCTGGGTAGCCTGGGCGACCAGGTAAACGTTAAAGCGGGTTATGCTCGTAACTTCCTGGTTCCGCAGGGCAAAGCTGTGCCGGCAACCAAGAAAAATATTGAATATTTCGAAGCGCGCCGCGCAGAGCTTGAAGCCAAACTGGCAGACGTTCTGGCAGCCGCTGAAGCCCGCGCTGAGAAAATCAACGCGCTGAACAGCGTTACTATCGCGTCTAAAGCAGGCGATGAAGGTAAACTGTTTGGTTCAATCGGTACTCGTGACATCGCTGATGCTGTTACTGCAGCAGGCGTTGACGTAGCGAAGAGCGAAGTTCGCCTGCCGAACGGCGTTCTGCGTACTACCGGTGAACACGAAGTGGACTTCCAGGTTCACAGCGAAGTATTCGCAAAACTGATCGTAAACGTTGTTCCTCAGTAAGTAACTACGTTTGGATTGAGAAAAAACCGGCCTTTGGGCCGGTTTTTTTATTGCCGTAATACATGGATAATCGCTATTAGACTGAGCTTATCGTGGCGAAATCTTACAAATGGCGCGGAGTATTATGGTTTATCATCGCTATTCGCTATTCGCTATTCGCTATTCGCTGTTCGCTATTCGCTATTCGCTATTCGCTATTCGCTATTCGCTATTCGCCCGCGTGTTCTGCTCTAATGAGCTACCGCAAAACTGCAAAACTGCAAAACTGCAAAACTGCAAAACTGCAAAACTGCAAAACTGAAAAACTGCAAAACCGCTAAACCGCTAAACCGCTAAACCGCTAAACCGCTAAACCGCTAAACCGCTAAACCGCTAAACC
>CALYPF010000226.1 GCA_945271245.1 uncultured Enterobacteriaceae bacterium
TAGACCGTTGGTGGTGACGGTAAGTGGATCACTTTTTACCCGTTGTTGACACTACGCCAGAAAGGGCAAAAATACATTGTTTATAATGAACGCTTTATTCGTATTGACCAGGACTGTAGTGATTAAGGCTAAACGGTGAGATAGCGCCAGGTCTACGGCTAAATAAATGCCCGCAAGCGCCAGTCTTGAAGGTACTTCTTGCTCTACGACGTAGTGAAGATTTCTCTCGCCCGCAGCAAACGTGAAATGAGTCCAGCGGATAGCCAATATTTTTATGTTTTGTTGAATGAGGCTGCCTGATATGAGCGATAAGAGAATGGCTGAAACCGCCGCATCGCCCGGCGGTTTCAGCGGTAAAGGGTGAATTAATCGCAGGCGATTATTTTCATTGCCAGGCCACCGCGTGAAGTTTCTCGGTATTTGGCATTCATATCCTTCCCTGTTTCGTACATAGTTTCAATTACCTTATCCAGGCAAACGCGCGGTTCACTGGTGCGGCGCAGCGCCATACGGGCGGCGTTAACCGCTTTTACTGCGGCAATTGCATTCCGTTCAATACAGGGCACCTGTACCTGTCCTGCGACCGGATCGCAGGTTAATCCCAGGTTATGCTCCATACCGATTTCGGCCGCAATGCAAACCTGAGCAGGGCTGGCGCCTAATAGTTCCGCCAGACCGGCCGCCGCCATGGAGCAAGCCACGCCGACTTCTCCCTGGCAGCCTACCTCGGCGCCTGAAATCGACGCGTTCATTTTATACAGTGAACCAATCGCGCCGGCGGTTAACAGATAGCGGACCAAAGAATTAGGACTAACTTCACGTATAAATTTGTCGTAGTAGGCAAGGACGGCAGGGACTATCCCACAGGCGCCGTTCGTTGGCGCAGTCACTACACGCCCGCCGGCGGCATTCTCTTCATTGACCGCCAGCGCGAACATATTAATCCAGTCGACGACGCTCATGGGGTCAGCGCTGATTTTATCGCTACTCACCAGCATTCGGCGTAAAGCCGCCGCACGGCGCGGAACGCGCATTTTACCGGGTAACACACCTTCTGTTGCGCTTCCTCGCGAGATGCCGCCGCGCATCACTTCCCAAACCTGCTTCAGATGGGCGTCCAGCTCTTCCTTTGTGTGTAGAGCCAGCTCATTTTTCATCATCAGTCCCGAAAGCGATAATCCGGTTTCGCGACAGTGACGCTGAAGATCGGCGGCGCTGGAATAGGGATAAGGTACGTGAGCCTGGGTGGCGTTAACCTCGCCGAAGTGTGCTTCATCAACGATAAACCCGCCGCCGATTGAGTAATAGGTTTGGCTATAAACGGTGCGCTCGCCGCTCAGTGCGGTAATGCGCATACCGTTTTCATGCAGCGATAAATTGTCGGCATGAAAATTCATACAGTTATCGAGCGGAAATTCCACTTCACGCTGGCCGCTGGCAAGCATTAACCTGCCGCGGGTTTCAACATCCTGAATAAACCCAGGAATGGCGTCGATATCTACCGTATCCGGTAGATTACCCGCGAGACCCATAATAATGGCGATGTCCGTATGGTGCCCTTTGCCGGTCAGAGAGAGCGAGCCATACACGTCGACGACAACGCGCGTAACGCTCTGCAGGAGTCCCTGATTAATAAGGTCGTCAGTAAACTGTTTGCCAGCCTTCATTGGACCGACGGTATGCGAGCTGGATGGCCCAATACCAATTTTAAAAATATCGAAAACGCTGATCATGGTGCTTCCGGGATATCTGTCATGCAGGATCGAATAGCGGCGCTGCTTATGGGCAGCGCCGGGATGATTAATTAGCCAGTGAGAAAAAGATGGCGGAGATGGCGATAAGCCCCATGATGACGACAAATACGTTGCTGATGTGGCCACTGTATTTGCGCATTGCCGGAACTTTATGGATCGCGTACATCGGCATCAGGAACAAAATCATCGCAATAACCGGGCCACCGAGGGTTTCAATCATTCCAAGGATGCTGGGGTTCAGCGTAGCCACGATCCAGGTCGTAACCAGCATAAACAACGCGGTAATACGGTTTAATTTGTGGGTTTCGATGCTCTTACCGCGACCGCGCAGCGATTTAATCACTAACCCATTAAAACCTTCACGCGCGCCCAGATAGTGTCCAAGGAAGGATTTAGTGATAGCTACCATCGCGATAATCGGTGCCATCCAGGCGATAACCGGTGCATTAAAATGGTTCGCCAGGTACGACAGAATCGAAATGTTTTGCGCTTTTGCTTCCGCTAAATCCGCCGGTGACAGGCTGAGTACGCAGCTAAAGACGAAGAACATCACGGTTAATACCATCATGATGTGCGCGTAGGCCAAAATGCGGGAGCATTTTTTCTCTGCGCCTTCGCCATATTCTGCACGCTTGGCAACTGCAAAAGAAGAGATGATCGGCGAGTGGTTGAAGGAAAAGACCATAACAGGAATCGCCAGCCACAGCGTCATTAACAGGCCGCTGCTGCCCGATGCGGCGCTATTGCTCAGAGATAAAGTATCCAAAGCCGCGCTGCTCCACTGAGGAATAAGGTAGCAGGCCAGCAGCATCAGTACCGCGACAAACGGGAAAACCAGAACACTCATGGCTTTAACAATCATTTGTTCGCCAAAGCGCACGATAGTCATCATTCCCACAATCAGGATCAAAGAGAGCACTATGCGCGGCGGAGACTGTAGCCCTAATTGATGCGTTATAAAGCTATCAACTGTATTGGTGATCGCTACGCTATACACCAGCAGGATGGGATAAATAGCGAAGAAGTAAAGCAGGGTGATGAGCTTGCCCGCGCTGACGCCAAAATGCTCTTCCACGACTTCGGTAATATCTTCGCCGGGATTTTTACCCGAAAGGACAAACCGGGTGAGGCCACGATGCGCGAAATAGGTCATCGGAAAGGCAAGGATAGCCATTATGATGAGCGGAATAAGGCCGCCGACACCCGCGTTAATTGGCAGGAAAAGTACGCCTGCGCCAATTGCCGTTCCGTAAAGGCCCAGCATCCACATAGTGTCCGTTTTACGCCAGGAGCGCTGTGTTTCAACGGCGGTAATTGTGCCAGTTTGAGTGGTATCTGTCAACAACGGGTAAAAAGTGATCCACTTACCGTCACCACCAACGGTCTA
>CALYPF010000227.1 GCA_945271245.1 uncultured Enterobacteriaceae bacterium
CCCATACGGTCCTCCTATGCTCACAGGATCGTCTACCGGGGTGGGGTCAGTCCAACTATACATCAGGATCGTCTACCGGGGTGGGGTCAGTCCAGCGCTGGCGAAACCGTCCACATTAACAAAGGCGAAATTATCAGAGCTTCATTGGCGTTATCAATGCGTTGTAGCACCACTCGGAATACCTGTGGATAAAGCTGCGCTGCGGGCGCGGTATCACGTTATGTATAACTAATAAATTGTCCATACGCCCGCTTTCGGCGTGAGCATCATCGCTTGCATATGCTCATGAGTGCATCGCGGACATAGCATTTTAGCTCCCATTTCTGCCCTATTAGCGCCATCGGTTTCTCAATCCACTGCGCGGTCTCGGGTAAATTTTTAACCGGCTGACTATAGTTGACCACGGTTATCCGGCGTTGCCTGTATTGCCGCGTCAATAATTAGTTTATCGGTAATTCCCGCCGTGCTGGAGCAGGACCAACGCCGAAAGTAATGCCAAAAACGTAATCTCCCGACGAGCCGCCTCGTTACCCGCCGGGAGAATATATTATCTAAATCCGATTATCGTTTGCCTGACGTAACAGCGTGCTACTTTCGCGCTGAAAACGCCGCGCATAGTCTCCGAACCAGTGTTCAACATTGCGAAAGCTCTCAACAAACGCTTGCTTATCCTGCTGCTCCAGTAGCGTGATGGCTTCCCCAAAGCGCTGATAATAACGCTTAATTAGCGCCAGATTTTCTTCTGATGCCATAATAATATCCGCATAAAGCTGGGGATCCTGAGCAAATAAACGCCCCACCATCGCCAACTCCAACCGATATATAGGAGAAGAAAGCGCCAGAAGCTGCTCCAGGTCCACGTTTTCTTCGGCAAGATGCATACCGTACGCAAACGTCGCAAAGTGGCGCAGCGCCTGAATGAAAGCCATATTTTGGTCATGTTCGATAGCGCTAATACGATGTAAGCGCGCGCCCCAAACCTGAAGTTGCTCTAAAAACCACTGATAGGCTTCTGGTTTTCGCCCGTCGCACCAAACGACCACCTGCTTAGCCAGACTCCCGGTATCCGGGCCGAACATAGGATGAAGCCCTAATACCGGGCCGCTATGCGCAGCCAGCATCGCCTGCAGGGGCACATTTTTGACTGAAGCCAAATCCACCAGAATGCAGTCGTCCGGCAATGCTGGCAGGCGTGCTATCACGGCTTCGGTAACATGGATAGGCACGCTCACAATAACCATGCCCGCATCGCTGAGCAATGCATCGGCCTTTGGCCAATCCTCCTGTTCTAAAATTCGTACCTGATAGCCAGAAAGCTGTAACATCCGCGCAAATAGCTGCCCCATTTGTCCGCCGCCACCAATAATTGTGACCGGGCGCAGCGCGGGGCACAGGGTTTTAAAGCCTTTGTCTTTTTCACTGCTGTAGGATTCGCGCATCACTCGCCGCAAAATGTCTTCGATTAAATCCGGCGGAACGCCAAGATCTGCGGCTTCTTTGCGACGGGAAGCTAGCATTGCGGCTTCGCGCTCGGGAACATAAATGGGCAAACCATAGCGGCTTTTCACTTCCCCAACATTTGCCACAAGTTCAAGTCGTCGCGCCAGTAGCGCCAAAAGTGACTTATCCACATCATCAATTTGATCGCGCAGGGCGGTTAATTCCGCGGCCATATCATCTCCTCAGGCAAAACGCGTTGCCAATTGCCCCTGCAAGTCACGATGGATCTCTCGCAGAAGCGTCTCCGTCGTCTCCCAGCCGATGCAAGCATCCGTCACCGAAACACCGTACTTCATTTCGCTGCGCGGCTGTTCGGAAGATTGATTCCCTTCGTGAAGATGACTCTCTATCATTAAGCCTGTGATTGAGGTGTTACCGTCCTTAATTTGCGCAATCGCAGATTCAGCCACGCCCGGCTGGCGGCGATAATCTTTACTAGAGTTCGCATGGCTGCAATCAATCATTAGCGAAGCGCGCAGCCCTGCCTTTTCCATCTCGATTTCACACTTCGCAACCTCTTCCGGCCCATAATTTGGCGCTTTGCCACCGCGTAAAATAACGTGGCCATCCGGATTCCCTTTGGTTTGAAGCAGGCAAACCTGTCCGGCCTGGTTTATCCCAACAAACCGATGCGGCATCGCCGCCGCGCGCATGGCGTTAATCGCGGTCGCCAGGCTGCCATCAGTACCATTTTTGAAGCCGACCGGCATTGAAAGGCCGGAAGCCATCTCACGGTGAGTTTGTGATTCAGTGGTGCGTGCGCCAATGGCCGACCAGCTAAATAAATCTCCGAGGAACTGAGGGCTATTAGGATCCAGCGCTTCCGTAGCCAGAGGGAGCCCCATCTCGACCAACTCCACCAGCAAACCGCGCGCTATTTTTAGCCCCGCTTCAACGTCGAAAGAGCCGTCCATATGCGGATCGTTAATCAACCCTTTCCATCCAACCGTTGTACGGGGTTTTTCAAAATAGACGCGCATAACCAGGTAGAGGCTATCGCCAACCTCTTCTGCTAACGTTTTAAAGCGGCGGCCATATTCCAGCGCCGCCTGAGGATCGTGAATTGAACAGGGGCCACAAACAACAAGTAAGCGCGGATCGCGCCCGGCAATAATATCGCTAATGACGCGCCTCGACTGGGCTATCTGAGACTCCAGCCTCGCACTCAGTGGGAATTCAGCCTTTAGCCGCTCCGGCGTAATCATAATTTGTTCATCGACGATATTAATATTATTTAGCGCGTCTTGTTGCATGTCTGCGATCCTTTAATGGTTTATGGACGATAGCCTCTTCTCCGGAAGAGAAACCCCACCATACAGTTTTATGGTAAAGTTATCAATCCAATTGACGTACA
This sequence comes from uncultured Enterobacteriaceae bacterium, assembly GCA_945271245.1. GTDB lineage: Bacteria > Pseudomonadota > Gammaproteobacteria > Enterobacterales > Enterobacteriaceae > Apirhabdus > Apirhabdus apintestini. The sequence goes on from CALYPF010000227.1 coordinate 2,855, forward strand.
CTTATATTTACACGCACGCCTTAATCTTTCCTGTTAGGCAAAAAAAGTATCAAATCGTACCAATATCTTTACACTCACAAACCAGGTAATTTATCACCTATATGCAATCTGAGATTCCTTCCTGGTAAATAATCTTAGTACGGGCATGTGTCAACAACGGGTAAAAAGTGATCCACTTACCGTCACCACCAACGGTCTAA
>CALYPF010000228.1 GCA_945271245.1 uncultured Enterobacteriaceae bacterium
TAGACCGTTGGTGGTGACGGTAAGTGGATCACTTTTTACCCGTTGTTGACAAGTGGCGCTAAGTGTGACTAATAAAAGTGGCCTGAAGTTTCCCTTTCTTTATTGCTATAGCTGGCGCTTCGCTTTTTCACACTGCGCCAGTGAACACGGTTTGATAATTCCACTACCGAGTAAAAATGTATCGTCGCGGGTGATTGTTTTAAGCCGTGATGAAAATAGCGGGAGACAGGCGGTAATATGTAGATACCGCTTTTTCAGTGCGTAATGACAACCAACTTTTTATCCGTGGACTGTGCTTGTTCCGGGAGGAAATACGATGCCGGAATTACCGGAAGTAGAAACAACGCGGCGAGGCATTGAGCCGCATCTGGTAGGTGAGACGATACTTCATGCCATAGTGCGTAATGGCCGCCTACGCTGGCCTGTATCCAGTGAGATACATTCGCTAAGCGACAGGCGTGTAATAAGCGTTCAGCGGCGTGCAAAATACCTTTTACTGGAGCTGGAAAGCGGCTGGATTATTATCCACCTTGGCATGTCCGGTAGCCTACGAATTCTTCCAAACGAGCGTGCGGCTGAGAAGCACGATCACGTTGATTTGGTGATGAGCAATGGGAAAATATTGCGTTATACCGATCCGCGGCGATTTGGGGCATGGCTTTGGGCTACGCATTTGGAAGGGCACCGCGTTTTGGCTCACCTGGGGCCAGAACCGTTAAGCGAGGCGTTTAATGGTGAATGGCTACGGGCCAAAAGCATTCGAAAAAAAAGTGCGATTAAGCCCTGGCTTATGGATAACCAACTGGTTGTGGGAGTCGGGAATATTTATGCCAGCGAATCGCTCTTTGCCGCCGGGATTCACCCCGATCGGCAGGCCAGCTCTCTCTCGCCTGAAGAGTATTCGCGCCTGGCTGAGTCTATTAAAGCTGTGCTGCTGCGTTCTATCGAGCAGGGCGGAACTACGCTGCGCGACTTTTTACAAAGTGATGGTAAACCCGGCTATTTTGCCCAAGAGCTTCAGGTATATGGGCGGCAGGGAGAGCCTTGTCGTACATGCGGTTCGCTAATTATGATGGGTAAGCACGGGCAGCGGAGCACGTGGTGGTGTCCTGACTGTCAGCATTAATTATTGATGCAGTTTAGCCAGGAGCGCATGGCGTACATGAGGTGCTAAAAAATCATCGACATTGCCGCCATGGCGCGCCACTTCTTTTACTAAAGAGGATGAGATGAAAGACCATTCCTTTCCTGGCATAAGAAATACGCTTTCCAGCTCGGGCATCAGGTGTCGGTTCATTTGAGCCAGCTGCGTTTCATACTCAAAATCGGCGACAGCGCGTAGCCCCCGAATCAAGATATTGGCATGCTGCGCGCGCGCGAAGTCTGCCATAAGATTACTGAAGCCGATGACCGACACGCCGGTAAGATGCGCGGTGGCCTGTACAACCAGCGCGACGCGCTCATCTAAAGAAAATAACGTTTTTTTATGCGGGCTGGCGGCAACAGCGATAACCAGTTCATCAAACATCACCGCGGCGCGTTGAATAATATCGAGATGACCATTCGTTATCGGATCAAACGTACCGGGGTAAATAGCGCGAGTTTGCATGGCGATCCCTAGTGCATTCTTGGTGGCAAATATGGTTCGAGCAGTTGTAGAAGACGCTGTAATGCGCCCTGATTCTGATATAACACCTCTACCGCGTGGCGACCGTAGTAGCTACGGTAATCCGCATCAGAAAGTAGTTGGGCAATTTCATTAATCAGCGATGTTTCATCGGTAATTGTAATAAGCCCGTTAGCCTGGGTTAGGCGGGCACAGATATCTTTAAAATTAAAGGAATGTGGCCCCATAATTACAGGCAGGGCGTGCGCCGCTGGCTCTAGCGGGTTATGACCGCCGCGCTCAATCAACGATCCCCCCACAAAAGCTAAATCTGAGATGCCGTACAGCAGCATCAATTCTCCCATTGTATCGCCGATAACAACCTGCGTTGTGGCAGAAGGCACTTCTCCTGAAGAGCGGGTAACGTATTCTAACCCGGCATCGCGCGTTAATGTGATGGCTTCAGGGAAACGCTCAGGATGGCGCGGGACTAAAATTAATAATAAATCGGGAAATTGCTTTAATAGCGCTTTGTGCGCAGATAGTAATTTTTTTTCTTCGCCTTCGTGGGTGCTGGCGGCTATCCAGACCGGGCGATGGGGCGCCCATTGGCGGCGGAGCGTGACAGATTTTGATGCCATTTGCGGTGTTACTGAAATATCAAATTTAAGGCTACCAGTTACGGTAAGCTGCGATCGTCTGGCACCTAGTTGAATGAAGCGTTCGCCATCCTCTTCATTTTGAGCGGCAATGAGCGTAATGCGGCGCAGGAGGTTACGTACGAATTTGCCAACTTTTGCATACCCTTTTGCCGAGCGGGCGGAAAGCCGCGCATTGGCAATTACTAATGGAATACTACGTTGATGCAGTGCCGAAATCAGGTTTGGCCACAGCTCCGTTTCCATGATGAGCACAAGTTTTGGTTCAATAGCATCCAGAAAACGCCCGATGGCGTCTGGAAGATCGTAGGGTAAATAAATGTGCTGTACGTCATCGCCAAAGGCAGACAGTACTCGCTCTGAGCCGGTAGGCGTCATTGTGGTGACTGTAATAGGTAATGTAGGATAACGATGGCGTAAAGCTCTTACTAACGGGATAGCGGCCAGTGTTTCTCCAACCGAAACCGAGTGGAGCATAATTCCGCCTGGTTGTAACTTTTGGCGATAAAAGCCGTACCGTTCTCCCCAGCGCTTACGATAGGCTGGCGCCTTACGACCGCGCAGCCATAGTCGTAGCCATATGAGCGGCTGAATAAGATAAAGGAGTATGGTGTAGAGCAATTGCAGCATGGCGTATCGTTATCCGGGGAATGTGAGGGGATTCTATGTATTTCACTGGGATATTGCTATTCATTTCCCTGAGATGAACGCTCATGCCAGAAAAATAGTATTTATTTTTGTTACCAACGGTGCAAAACTGATCCACCCCAGCGGTTGAAAACTGATCC
>CALYPF010000229.1 GCA_945271245.1 uncultured Enterobacteriaceae bacterium
CGATGGTAGTGTGGGGCTTCCCCATGCGAGAGTAGGGAACTGCCAGGCTTTTATAAAGGAAGAACCCCGGTCATCTGACCGGGGTTTTTTGCATTTAATATTTGGGATAATTAAACTCCCTGCAGTTTATGCGGATTAGATGACAAGCTAGATATTGAATCAGGTGCCTTATTGGGGCACAAATCAGGGCCTTGGGGATACTTATTTGGTAAGAGCCGAGTTTTTATTGCAAAAACCTCGCTTTATCTATACCTACTAGTGTCTAAACTTATATGCACAAAGATAAGGGCTGGTTCAGATAGTAATATCATTGCAGTTATATGCTTTGAGGTGTTAAAAACCCAATATTTTACATAAGAGTGCTTGTCGGGCAATAATTAACGCCTTCTAATAATCCTTTCATTATTTCTTTTGTAAGAATAGCGAACCGACCATTTATAATGTGCCATGTTTGGGTTATTTATCATTATTTAATGCTCATACGGAATATTTCACAATTAATATCTATATGTTACTTTCACCTTGGAATAAAGTTTTTATGCGCGTGGAAAAATATTTACTTTAACAGTATAGGTTTAATCTTTATATCAGGAAGTAAGGATAAAGCAGAAATGATATTAAGGATGTAAGGCGAGATTCGAGGGGGGGATATTTACGAGTTTCATTCCAGTGGGTTGGTATAAGCCCAACCCACTGGAGAACATTATTTGGTAAGTGCGACAATACCTAACGTCAGGCCAGCCAGGGCAGCGGCTCCGCCTGCGATAGCACCCGCGGTTTCCCAGTTATCCTGAGTAGTTCCCTTCATGCAAGTATTTGTATGCACTAAACGCCCCTGATCGTCATAAGTCGGAACACATGGGGAATCATGGGCGCAGCCAGCCAGAAGCGTTGAAAGAAGTGTCAGAGCTATAATATTTTTCATGGTGTTACCTCATCAAAGTTTTCAGAAACGTCTCTGGAGTATCGACATTACATTCTGAAACGATTTATAAATTTTACCATCAATAATGCATTTACCTCATTACTGAATAATCTCAATTTGTGTATTTTTTCAGCCAGTGTACATAATGCTATTGTGTGGCAATAATTAAGGAGAAAGGATGAAGAAAAAGTGATTATGTTGCCAGTATATATTTTCCAGCCTTCCTTGCGTAATTTAACGTCTTTTGCTACCCGAATGCAGGGGCTATAAATGAGCTATGAGTGAACACCCGATCGCTATTTTATTAATGAATATATTAAGCTGTATTTATTGCAATAATTCTGTTTCAACTTCAGCCGCTGATGCCGCAACCATCCTGCTTACGACCATGAGTATACGAATTCTGCGGTTAAGTGCTATATAAATCAGGAAGTTATGCGTATATCAGTTAAAGTTTTAAAGGAAAGCGCTCGCTCCCTGTTTATTACTCCAGGTACGGTAAATGGGGATAAGGCAATGGCCAGTTATTGGAGATTTCTTGAATGTTGAAAATCATATCTGGCTGTCCCAGGTTTTAAAGGCAACAAATCACTTAAAGAAGGTGTTGATATGTGGTTTTCACTTGTTCAGTATAGGTTCTGCTAGGCATATTCTTAATTCCTTATGCAGCTGAGTATGTAGGTAGGAAACGAATACGCTGTCTTGGCACATCATACTGCTGATGTAGCAAAATCCTATGTTTTGGTATTGCCCAGGGTGGAAAAGGAAAGCGCTAGCATGGCTAGCGAAAGAGGCAATTTCCATGCTTAACCTTAAGTCTCTGTCGGGTGAGAAATTTCCTTACACTAGTCGCTGAAGGTAGAGTCGTTAGCGCCCGATTTTAGATGGTTTACACTACCTGTCGGTAGATATTTAGCGATTTTCGGATCGCTCGGTCAGGTTGACAGCCAGTGGGTCAAGGTTTGATGCAGGACTGTGAAAATACACCGGTTGTCTAAGATGCGGGTTATTTATTAAATGTTCGATGTTATATAAATAAAAAGTATCAGTGTGAATATGCGGTACAGCAAGATACGTAAAAGTGTTTGGGTCTAAATATCGACTTAGGTCCCTATCCTTTCTAGTCCACAAGGGCAGGAATAAATTGTTTATCCATATCATTTGAGGACGCCAGCAGCGGTGCTCGTTCACGTAAGCACGCCAGCAATAAGACGACTTTCTGATGATAGGATGGCTTTAAAAAGTTCCTTATATGTATTAGTCACGACTTGATCTGACACATGGCCTTGAAAGGTTGAGAGTTACCGGTTTTGATATGGGTGTCGAATCCTTATACAAAATACGAGGTAACTCTCATGCTTCATACTACCAATCCCGTCATCAAACACAAAGCCGGCTTGCTTAATCTGGCTGAAGAACTCAGCAACGTATCCAAAGCCTGCAAAATCATGGGCGTTTCACGTGATACATTTTATCGCTACCGAGAACTGGCCGGTGAAGGCGGTGTAGATGCGCTGATAAATCACAGCCGTCGCGCTCCTAACCTTAAGAACCGTACCGATGAGGCAACCTAGCGGGCTGTTGTTGATTATGCTGTCGCATTCCCCGCTCACGGTCAGCACCGGACCAGTAACGAGCTGCGTAAACAGGGTGTTTTTATCTCCGGCAGTGGTGTTCGTTCTGTCTGGTTACGCCATAACCTTGAGAACTTCAAAAAACGCCTAAAAGCGCTGGAAGAGAAAGTGGCCCGCGATGGCATTGAACTGACCGACAGCCATATCGCTGCACTGGAGCGTAAAGCCAGCGATGACGAGGCCTGTGGTGAGATTGAAACCGCTCATCCGGGTTATCTGGGTTCGCAGGACACATTTTACGTCGGCAATCTGAAAGGTGCCGGGCGTATTTACCAGCAGACGTTCGTCGATACGTACTCAAAGGTGGCTCACTGCAAGCTTTATGTCACCAAAACACCGATTACTGCGGCTGATGTCAACAACGGGTAAAAAGTGATCCACTTACCGTCACCACCAACGGTCTAA
>CALYPF010000230.1 GCA_945271245.1 uncultured Enterobacteriaceae bacterium
CCTGGATCAGTTTTCAACCGCTGGGGTGGATCAGTTTTGCACCGTTGGTAACAGGTAAAGTTCTTGTCCGTTATGGTGATAACAGATTGGGATTGGGATTGGGATTGGGATTGTTTCATGAATAACATGACTGGCGGAGCCAAAATGCCGAAAACCACGCCCATAAATAGAATGTAGTCTTCAGTTAGAGGTAAAAATCCGCCTTCATAGAAGGCGGCATTGCTTTGATGCCCCAGAGAGGCATACCAAATTCCTTAAAAAAAGTCTCTGCCAGTCTTGTGAGATTTAAATCCCAAAACAACAGGACAGAGCCAAAACCTGTTGATGGCCACGCCCATAAATAGAATGTGGTCTTCAGTTAGAAGTAAAAAAACGGGCCTGCGACACCAGGCCCGTTATTAAAAAAATAACGCAAACACGAATCAGTGCGCGGCTTCAGGCTTGTGTTTCTGCGCCCCCTGGAAATCATATTCCAGACCATCTTGCGCCTGATTTAGCGTAACAATCACTTGCCCGCCGTTCACCAGGGAGCCAAAAAGCAGTTCATTCGCCAGCGGTTTTTTCAGGTTATCCTGGATAGCGCGCGCCATAGGGCGTGCGCCCATTGCGCGATCATAACCTTTCTTCGCCAGCCAGTTCCTTGCCTCCTGGCTAACCTCCAGCGAAACGCCTTTCTGGTCTAATTGAACCTGAAGCTCGACAATGAATTTATCGACAACCTGCTGAATAACCTCAGTGGACAGATGATCGAACCAAATAATATTGTCGAGTCGGTTACGAAACTCCGGTGTAAAGACCTTTTTAATCTCTTCCATCGCATCGGTGCTGTTATCCTGGTGAATAAGCCCAATGGATTTGCGTTCGGTTTCCCGGATCCCGGCGTTAGTCGTCATGACCAATACCACATTGCGGAAATCCGCCTTGCGCCCGTTATTATCCGTCAGCGTCCCGTTATCCATTACCTGCAGCAGCAGGTTGAAAACGTCGGGATGCGCCTTTTCGATTTCATCCAACAGCAGAACGGCATGGGGGTGTTTAATCACGGCATCGGTCAACAGACCGCCCTGATCGAACCCAACATAGCCCGGCGGCGCACCAATTAACCGACTGACGGTGTGGCGCTCCATGTACTCAGACATATCGAAACGCAGCAGTTCAATACCCAGCGCTTTCGCCAGTTGAACCGTTACCTCTGTCTTACCCACGCCCGTCGGCCCGGCGAACAGGAAAGAACCTACGGGTTTGCAATCGTGCCCCAACCCGGCGCGGCTCATTTTAATCGCCTCGGTCAGCGCCTCAATGCCTTTATCCTGACCGAATACCAGCATTTTCAGGCGATCGTTAAGGCTTTTCAGGGTATCCCGATCGCTGGCAGAAACGCTTTTTTCAGGAATGCGTGCAATACGCGCCACCACGGATTCAATATCCGCAACGTTCACCGTCTTTCTGCGGTTGCTGGCAGGCATTAAGCGACAGCGAGCGCCGGCCTCATCGATAACGTCAATAGCTTTGTCCGGCAAATGACGATCGTTAATATATTTGACCGCAAGATCAACGGCTGCACGCATCGCTTTCGAGGTGTAACGAACGTCGTGATGTGCCTCATATTTGGGCTTCAGCCCATTGAGAATTTGAACGGTTTCCTCTATGGAAGGCTCTGTAACATCAATCTTTTGAAAACGCCGCGCCAGCGCCCGGTCTTTCTCAAAAATGTTGCTAAATTCCTGATAAGTGGTGGAACCTATCACGCGAATTTTGCCGCCAGAAAGCAGAGGTTTGATCAAATTAGCCGCATCAACCTGCCCGCCTGAAGCCGCCCCGGCGCCAATAATGGTGTGGATCTCATCGATAAACAGAATGCTGTCGCTATCCTGTTCAAGCTGTTTCAGCAATGCTTTAAAGCGTTTCTCAAAGTCGCCGCGATATTTAGTTCCGGCCAGCAGCGAACCGATATCTAAAGAATAGATAGTGCAGTTGGCCATAACTTCCGGCACATCCCCGCGCACAATACGCCAGGCAAGCCCCTCGGCTATCGCCGTTTTCCCTACCCCGGACTCGCCCACCAGTAGTGGATTATTCTTCCGGCGGCGGCACAGAACCTGCACCGTGCGCTCAAGTTCCTTATCACGACCAATAAGCGGATCAATACCGCCCACGCGCGCAAGCTGGTTCAAATTGGTAGTGAAGTTTTCCATCCGCTCTTCACCCCCGGCAGACGGCTCCTCGCCGCTGGATGACGCGCCTTCTCCACTCTGCCCTGCATCCTCATTTTTACGCGTGCCGTGAGAGATGAAATTAACGATATCGAGACGGCTGACTTCATGTTTACGCAGCAGATAAGCAGCCTGGGATTCTTGTTCGCTGAAAATTGCCACAAGGACATTCGCGCCATTGACTTCACTTCGGCCCGAAGACTGAACGTGAAAAACCGCACGCTGCAATACGCGCTGGAAACTCAGCGTCGGCTGTGTATCGCGCTCTTCCTCGCTGTGCGGCAAAACGGGCGTGGTTTGTTCAATAAAGGCTTCGAGCTCCTGACGCAGTGCGACTAAATCGACCGAACAGGCTTCCAGCGCCTCTCGGGCCGAGGGATTACTGAGCAACGCCAGCAGCAAGTGCTCGACGGTCATAAACTCATGTCGGTGCTCGCGCGCTCTGGCGAAAGCCATATTTAAACTGA
>CALYPF010000231.1 GCA_945271245.1 uncultured Enterobacteriaceae bacterium
CTGGATCAGTTTTCAACCGCTGGGGTGGATCAGTTTTGCACCGTTGGTAACACCGCTTACCAGCCTCCAGCATGGCTTCAGCACTCTGAGCCATGTAGAAGCGTGTCTCGTGAACGATGCGGTCACGTTCATATGGCAGGCCATCACCAAACTGCTGCATGATTTCAAGGCGATGTTCGGTCATGGCATTAAGATTGACACTGAGACCATCGGTCAGCGGTACATCTTCCACTAGTTCAACTGGTTGTGATTTTGTGCGTCCCATTTCAACTCCTTAGCGACTGCCAGCCATAACACGCTGGTTGATTTCATTGATACGATCCTGCGCCCGTGCCATTTCGGTACTGTGCGCCATGGCGATTTGTAAGAGCTGGACTCCAGGGGCAAAACGCCCGTTATCCAGTTTCAGGGCCAGTCCTTCTTCGATAAGGGTATTCAGCGCACGATTGATATTCGCCGGTGACTCACCCAGAGCCGATGCCAGTTCACCGTTAGAAACACCGTTCAGAGCGTGACCGCGTAAAGCTTTAAGGACACGCAAAATACGGGTACCTGAGCTTGATGTATTTGGTTTACTCATGACGCCTCCTTGAGGATGCCGGGGGTAACTTCTTTGCCTATTGCGACCGAAAGGTCTCGCAAAATCCGATAAGTCAAACGACCGCGTGGAAGTTCGCTTTTTCCTGCCCAGCGACTGACAGCTTGGGTGACTGTTCGTGGCTCATAGCCCGCGTTAAGCGCGAACTGGCGCAAGCTACTGCCTCGTTCAACCAGCCGTGCCCGAACTTGTTGTTTGTTCATATGCACCGTGTTCCTATTGGGTTATGATGTACTCTATTGGGTCTATTGTACGCACCCAAACGGGTATGTCAAATCGAGATATGTTCAAATGAGTATAAAAGAGAGGTTGCGCGAAGCGATGGATGCTAAAAGCTTGACAATAAAGGCATTGTCAGACTTGTCGAAAATTCCATATCGCTCACTTCAAAACTATCTGCGTGGAGAGAGAGAACCTAATGCGGAGGCTCTTGTTGCGTTAAGCACCCATTTGAACATATCAATAGATTGGCTACTTACTGGTAAAGGGGAAGCTGTTGGGGTAGAGAAAGCACAGCCAGCTAATCAGGAGCAGCATTTCAACCAGTCTGATCTGAAGTTATTGAAACTGCTCAACCAACTGGAGCCAGAGGTGCGAAAAGAGTTGCTGCGAGGCGCTGAGGAAAAACAGCGAATGATTGATATGGAAAAACAGCTTAAGGAGCTGTCCGCAGCGTTCGATAGATTAAAAAATACGGGTTAATCTGTTCCCATTAAGAACATTAGAGGTATAAGGACATGACTATGCGCAAATTATTTTTACCGTTGATATTAGTTTTATCTGGGTGTGGAGATAATACCGATCCTGCTGATACGTCCACCACAGCTAAGGAGCACCCGGTTTTTAGCGTTGAAACAGATAATCCGGTTATAAAACGCGAATTACCGTTTATTCGCCAACAACTCCCCGGCCTGGATAAGTACGCGGACAGTTTTGAAAAAATCGAAGTATCCGAGGATAGCGAACGCCCGGTGACAACGGTGCAGTTTCATATTAAAGATGAAAATAATATTCCAAGTGACTACATAGCCTCTGGTCATAATTGTTATTTGTTCATATCAAATAATGCCCACGAAGTGAAAATATCTAAATCAGCATGTCAGGCTGTTTTTTTCGATAAAACGGATGTTCCCGGTGGAGACCTGACCGTGAAACTTGATAAGGAAAAAGTTCCTATGACAGATGATGGTAAGACCCCGCGAGCAGGTTGTTTGAAGGCTTATTCACCAGAGCCAGATAATGATTATTGGACTTGTCCAAGGCAGGGTTAAATGTTTAGGTGGTGCTGCAGATGCACCACCACCTTTAACTACCTCTTTCAAAAATTACAAATTACCAGCTCTTTCTTCGGGCTGGGTTTGCCTGTTACCTTAAGGTTGTAGCTGATATCAATCGACTGCATGTTCAGACCGTTGAATGCCTGCCGCATTTCCGGGATATCGTTCACCGATATAATCATCGTCCCTTTGATCCTTCGCGCTAAATCTGCCATGTGATCATAGTTTTCCAGCCCGAACTCCACACCATAGCCTTCCGTTCCCCAGTACGGTGGGTCACAGTAGAACAGCGTATGCGGGCGATCATATCGCTCTATGCACTGGTGCCAGTCCAGATGCTCTATCAGCGTTCTGGACAGGCGCAGGTGTGCCATCGATAGTTCTTCCTCAATACGCAGCAGATTGAAGCGCGGCGCACTGGTTGTAGAGGTACCGAATGTGTGATCGGCGACCTTGCCTCCAAACGCCTGTTTCTGCAGGTAGTAGAACCGGGCCGCCCGCTGTATGTCGGTGAGTTTCTCCTCCGGCGTATCCTGCAGCCATTTGTAAATCTGACGGCTGACCAGTGCCCATTTGAACTGGCGGACAAACTCTTCCAGGTGATGTTTTACCACCCGATACAGATTCACCAGCTCACCGTTGATATCGTTAATGACTTCGATCTTGCTGGGTGTCTTAAGAAAATAGAGCGCAGCTGCCCCACAGAACGGCTCCACATAGCAGGTATGGGCCGGGAACAGCGGCAGATGTTACCAACGGTGCAAAACTGATCCACCCCAGCGGTTGAAAACTGATC
>CALYPF010000232.1 GCA_945271245.1 uncultured Enterobacteriaceae bacterium
TGGATCAGTTTTCAACCGCTGGGGTGGATCAGTTTTGCACCGTTGGTAACAACAGTGAGAGACAGAGTTTTTCCGCATAACACCAGTTAACATCCGGACGCGCCGGATGGGTCAGCTTGTTCAGTTCGTCGCGCAGGGCGGCATAGTCTGGCAGCGTCCTGGGGTCGCCACCGGTTCTGATTTTACGCGAGGTGATGTCATTCATGACCAGTTGTCCATTTGACGTATCAGGAGCGATTAAAGGTTATCGTTTATGCGGCTTCGCTTTCTGCATATTCGAGACTCTGCAGATACTGTAACGCTACCGGGTCAGCAATATATTCAACCTGCCCGTGGTGACGCTCAACCTCATCGATTATCCGGCTGAGTTCAACCCGGAAAAACTCCTTACGCAGGTTAACCCTGTTAATCCGGTAGCTTTCCAGATGATCGTGAAGCGTCTTTTCAAGTGCAGGGGCGTCATCGCAGGAAATCATGGCGTGGACGTCAAAATCAAACGGCACGGCTGCTCCGCTCAGTTCTTTCACACGCTCCATGGGCTCCAGTCGTCGGGTCATACCGATTTTAAATACGTTTTCACCGAAGGAGCCAATATTCGAAATCACATACACATGTCCCTGTTTCGTGAGCTGTGCCATGGATTTGGCGCGTTCATACTGCTGATGCACGTCCTGGATTTTCTGCTCCAGCGCCAGACGCTGTCTTTCCAGCTCTTCCCTATGAGCACCTTCAGCGGCGAGCAGGGCGTCTTCCAGTAAACGCTGCTGCTTAGCAAGGCGTTGCTCCTCTTCTTCCGCTTCGCGCTGCTGCTGCTCCAGCTCATCCTGACGCTGTTTTTCTTCCCGCATCTGACGTTTGAGCTCAGCCTGATATTCTTTTTCTTCCTGCGCTTTTTCCAGCAGGGCGACCTTATCCAGAAACTGCTGTTTTACGCCTTCCCAGTCGGCATTATCTTCCAGTTCCAGAAAAGTGACTTTCTCGCTGATGGCCGCGTAAGCGTCTCTCTCCTTCCTGAGCTGGTCGTACTTGCTTTGCCAGTTATTTACCGTTGTACCAGAAAGCAGGGTTTTGACTTTGAATTTATACGCGGAATCCACAATACGCTGCAGTGCCCGGGAGGTTTTATTTCTGGCATTGTGAAAGTCATCCCACTGACCGGAAAGCTTGTTCTTTTCCTGATACAGGCCGCGAGCCACTTCAGTACTGACAGTTTCTTCAAAGGCTTTCTCTTTCTGGGCCAGGTCCGACATGGCCTGTTCGAGTTCTGCTGTTTTCTTCCGGAAACCCCGGTAAATGAAAATTCGTATTATCAACGCACCAGCTATCAGTAAACCAAAGAACAGACCGATGATTCCGGCCGGATTCGACACAGATTCAATAAATTGCTCATTAAGATTAATTAATGCTCTTACTGCAACATAAACTCCCCAGGCAATGATACCAATAATGACCAGAATAATACCCGCAGCATTGTCATCTTTTTTTCTTCGTGCCATGTTTTATTTCTTTCCTTTCTTATTTTTATCCTGTCGATTTAACCTGAATAACGGGAAGAGAATCTGTGCCATATCCGACTAATACTGATTCCCTGAGCAAATCGGTAAATGGGTGTACCCGGGCTTACTGGCCATATAGAGGGGGGCGCATGTGGGCTGTCGGGGTTGCGTGCTGACCGGTTCGTCGTTTTCTGCAACACGTTGTGGTTTCTGCTTTTTCGCAGTTGTCACTTTTTCCGTCTGCGCTTTGCGAGTGGAAGTGGACGGTTTTACCGGATTGCTGGTTTTTGAGGAACCATATCCGGAGCAGAATCGTTTCGACTGACTCAGACTCCCGTCATTACAGACAAAGCGTCCATCCGATGTACAGTGCGCTATCCCGCCTTTTGAGCCTGAACAGGGTTGTCTTCCACGCGCAGCATCAGCCTGTGCCGTAAACAGTATTCCTGAAACCAGAAGGAGGATTAATTTTCTCATTTTCCTGTCCGTTATTTATTTCGTTACTTTGGGGCTAAGTAATCCGAAATCTATTAACCGTTTCGTCAGGAAAACTTGCAATGATTCAAAGCAAAAAAATAATGATTCATTTTCAACCCTCACTATGGCAGAAGCGATAAAATCAAACTAAAAAATGTACTTTCATCAAAACACTGCCCAGGGCGAGATAATGTACCTGGAGGAGTAAAAGTCCAGTTGTTCGCGGTACCTGACCGCATGAACAAACGCCCCAGTGACGTCACATTCCCTCCATCATGAAAGGTCACCTCCATGCATCCGGTCACGCCCTGGCCGTACAAAAATACCGGCACAAACTTTACGGCCCGTTCGTCGACACACAGGACGATACCGGAAATATCAAAAGCCCCGCCCTCCACCAGCAGGTCCGTGACGGATGCCATGAACGCCTCCACATTCAGTCCGGTATCCACCAGCCACGCGTCCATCTGCTCCTGAAGCTGCGTTATTCGCAGGCGAAATTCCGCAATATCAGCCTGGCTCTTGCTGGCAAACGAGACCGGGGCTGACTGTCTGGCCTGCAGTTTTTTGAGGAACTGTGATTTTACTGACATGGTGTTCTCTGGCCTTACAGACGGGTTGTTGTGTCAAGATACTGCTGTTGCTTAAGATGTCGCAGGAGAACCCGCCCTTCCGGCATAAACT
>CALYPF010000233.1 GCA_945271245.1 uncultured Enterobacteriaceae bacterium
TGGTGCCCGGACTCGGAATTGATTTGGTTTTGTTATTTATTTGATAAGTATGGTTTTTACCGTGTTTCATAAAACCAGGGGCCCCCAGTAAGGCCCCCATCTGCAGCGCATCAAAATTTGACGGTTGAACGGGAATTTTTACGTTCATTTGAACTGTTTCTGATGGCATGGTGCTCTGACCATTTACGGAATCGCAGTGAGCATCATCCGTGTTTGAAAATGATACCATAATTTGGTTCCTTACTGTTTAGTGGGCAACGCCCCCGGATAGTGCCGGGCGATGATGTCATTCAGCTTATCGACCAGTTCCTGTCGCTTAAAGGTGATATGCGCCGTTCCCTTCTGAAAGTACTTGATCACAAACATCTCATCTTCATACCGTGGGGCATGCCTGTTTGCATCAATATGATCGCCGAGACGGCGGGTGACATCAGCGCGGTTATCGGGGACAGGCTTTCCATCAAGCAGCATCAGCATGCGCTCAAGGTCAGCTAACCGATCGCGCTGCCAGCCCCAGTTCAGACCAAATCCCCATCTGTCATATTTCACCAGGCCATTCACGATGATCTTTCTCCCAAACCTACAGGGGCTGTTTGTCTTAAAATTCCAGCTCAGACCCTTAAACACATTAATCACGCCACGTTCAAAGACTTCACCTTTATTCAGATGTAATTGTTTAAAAGTGCTAAGGATATTTTCTTCACTGATAGCAGGAATATCGTCTTTCTCCAGGCTGTTGTACCACTCGTTGCGGGCCTGTGCGTCCATGAGCGCCAGCATTCCAGACTTATTCATCAGGTCTTTCCAGATGCTGCGATCGATGTTGTGGGTAATGGCTTTCATCGCTGTTTCAGGTTTCTCCATCAGCCAGCAGTCGTAACGGTATTGCCGTACTCCCCATTCATTTGTTTTACCACCGCCGATGTCGCTGGTCAGCGTCGAGATATCGTCAAGTTGCTGTATCAGCGTTTCAATTTGCGCCAGCGCCGCGTTGCGTCCGGTGACGATACGTTCAATGCTGGTCGAGCAAATTACATCGGTATGGTCAGTTAACACTTCGGATTCGGTGAGAGTCAGTTCTGACATTTTTATTTCCTTTATATAAAGCAAAGCGCCAGCCGGATGAGGGCTGGCGCTGATATGCGTGTACGGGGATTATGATTTTTTGTCGTTGTGCAACTGCCGCAGGAGCCGAAGCGTCCGGACATCATTCCTTGCCTGGCGGACCCAGGGCAATAACATGGCGGAGTCGGTCTGGTCGTCGTCGTTATCGAAAATCAGTGAGCAATCGCAGTCAATGTTGTCCTGAAGCCAGTCAGTCAGAATATTCAGCGCTGCTTCTGTGGTGAGTGTCAGCATGAGATTACCTGTGATTGTATTGAGGGAAAGATTTACCAGTCGAAGGTTTCAAAGCCGGGCAGCAGGTCGCCTGCTGCATCCAGATGCAGAATATCGATCCCGTAACGTCGTATCAGCGTGGTCACTAACCGACGGCAGTCTTTTGAAAGCCCCATTCGCTTCAGTTCCAGCACCGGATATAAGCGAGCGTTGAGTCTGAGCAGATAACCGTAGCGGGTGTACAGTATCCAGTCGTTGTCGCCGCCGTCGTGGTGTTGAAGGGTTACCTGGTCAAGGATAGCGTTATCCTCACAGGTGATATGTGCCGTGCTGCAACACAGGCCAGGCAGACGAACAGAAGGGGGAAGAGGCGTTTCAACAATCAGCTTTCCGGGGGTATCAGCAATACGAAGTGAATAGCCGTTGTCACAGACCACATTGATCAGGTCGGTCAGATCAATCCCGTCAATATCCACGGCGATCCGGCCCATGTTAAGGGCCAGTACATTAACGGTATCGGCTTCCACCGTCAGGGACAGCTTCATTGCTGCCCCCTGGATGACTGCCCACTGATGGCGCAAGTCACCGCCTTATAGCCGGTACGTTGCATCAGGCCGGTGGCCTTTCTGGCCCGGAGTATGTCAATAGCGCTGATGAACGGAGACTGATGCTGAATGGAGAAACCGGGACGATCAATTCGTACCAGTTCAGACTTTTCAACGAGAAAATTGAGTGCATCTGCCAGTGAAATCCCGGCGTCAATATGCTGATGGATCACATTGCCATCACCAAACTGTGTGTCGTTAAGCGAAAGGCCGTAATGCCTTTCCAGCAGATACGTAAGCAGAGTCTGCCAGATTTCAACGGGCGTCGGGCGTGGTGAGGCCTCCCGCGTTGAGGATAGTTGTCGGGTTTGCATAGCTGGATCTCTTTGTTGACGGGTAAAAACAAGGATAAGGAGTAAGAAACTTTACGCGGTTATTGCTGATGTCGGATAAATCGCCAGGTACACGTACCCATGCGACCCCAGCGTATCTGATTCACAGGTCAGCCCTTTCGCATACAGTGTGACGCAGTGCTGATGTCGGGGATTAAGCTCACCGGAAAGCAGCATCAGCTCCAGCTGCTTCATCAGAACCGGAAACGCCTGGTCGAGATGGCGTAAATCCGCATTGCTGAAGGTTCCTGTAATGCTGGCGCGGTCGGCCAGGTAATGCAGCCGGTTGCCCTCCTGCACCAGACGTGCGCCAAAACACGGGATGACTGCAGGCTTAAGCCCCCACCAGGGTTCGGTAATATCATGGCTTGCTACATTT
>CALYPF010000234.1 GCA_945271245.1 uncultured Enterobacteriaceae bacterium
TTAGACCGTTGGTGGTGACGGTAAGTGGATCACTTTTTACCCGTTGTTGACATTCCGTACCCTGCCAGCCGTGGCGCTGGATTTGATTAAGCCGGGTGCGCTCCTCGCTAATCAGCTCCGTCAGCATAGTACTGGTCCGGCGATATACCGCGGCGCGGGAAGCGGTATCAGTCGCACCAGCAACCATCTCCTCAACCATTATCTGGTTAAAACGACGAAAATGATCGGCGCGTTCACGTGCTTCATAACGTCCAAGCCCCAGCAATTCCAGCGCCTGGCGCCCTATTTGCAGGGCACTCTCGAAGGTTTCTCGTTCTGGATGAGCAATCCCCGCCTGGCGAAGCTGGACGTAATGTTCCACATCCCGGGCGCGGGCGACGATTTGCAAATGGGGGAAATGTTCTTGCACCTGCTCCGTTAGCGCCATACTGGCCTGCGGGGAATCGATGGCATTAATCAGGATATCCGCCTTTTCTGCCCCAGCAGACGCCAGTAAGTCGATGCGCGTGGCGTCGCCGTAAAAAACCTTCATCCCAAACTTTCGCAGCGTTTCAATATGGTCGGGATCGTGGTCTAAAACCACCATTTTTACCCCGCTGGAAAGCAATAAACGGCCGGCGATTTGCCCAAACCGACCAAAGCCGGCAATAATAACGCGCGGCTGATCCTCATCGATTTCATCGGCTTCACGCGTTTGCTGCGAATTATTTTTCTCAAGTCGCGACAGTAATACCAGCAATAGCGGCGTCGCCGCCATTGAAAGCGCGACCGAGAGAGTCAGCGCCTTTGCCCAACCGTCATCCAGCACGCGCGCCGTTTGCGCTGCGCCAAAGATGACAAAAGCGAACTCGCTTCCCTGCCCCAGCAGGGCGGCAAAATTTTTCCACTGTCGGCGCGGTACTCTAAGCGGCCGGGCAATAAGCCACAGCATTAGCGCTTTTAGCAGCAAGAAACCCACCAGCAGAATAATCACGCGCAGAGGGTTATCTATCAGCGTGCCAAAATCGATAGACATCCCAACTCCGATAAAAAATAGCCCTAAGAGCAAGCCTTTAAAGGGCTCAATATCGCTCTCCAGCGCGTGCCGGTACTCTGAGCTGGCCAGTAATACGCCGGCCAGAAACGCGCCCATCGCCATCGACAGGCCGGCTTCTTCCAGCAATAGCCCAAAACCAAAGATCAGAAATAGCGCCACGGCGCTGAATACTTCCCGCAATCCTGAGCGCGCGACAAAGCGCAGCAGCGGGCGCGTGACGTAACGCCCGAGGATTATTACCAGCGCCAGTGCGCCGACGACTTTAAGCGCAGAGAGCGCAAACGCGCCCAGCGTCGTGGTCGCACCGCTACTGGCCAGCAGCGGTATCATCGCCACCAGCGGAATAGCGGCAATATCCTGAAACAGCAATACGGCAAACGCGCTGCGCCCCATTGGCGAGAGCGTTAAATTGCGTTCATTCATCGCCTGCATGGCAATCGCCGTGGACGATAGCGCCAGCGTCAGGCCAATTAGTACCGCCACCGGAACGCTCAACCCCAGTAGCGCGCAAAAAATACCTAGCGCCAGCCCACAGCCTGCCATTTGCAGCACGCCGCCACCAAATACCGAAGCGCGTAGCATCCAGAGCCGTTTTGGGTCCAGTTCCAGGCCAATAACAAATAGCATCAGCACCACGCCGATTTCAGCGAAGTGTAAAATGGCCTGCGCATCCGTTACAAGCCGCAGCCCCCAGGGGCCAATCACACAACCGGCAATGAGGTAGCCTAATACCGATCCCAGCCCGAGGCGTACCGCAATCGGCACTATCAGTGCCGCAGCGCCTAAATAAATTAGCGCCTGAATCAAACTATGACTATCCACGCTGTGTCTCCTGCCAGTCTCGTAACCGCTGTTGGTAGGCTGACGCCCGACGCGTCAGCGTCTCATCATCACACACAAAAGCGTTGTGGATGACGAAAGGCGGCAGCCAGTACATTCCACAATAGAGTGCCGTTGCCTGTAACGGCTGCGCCAACGTATCGAAACCTGGACGATCGCCCAGCGTGAAGTGGTGCTCGCCACCGCCCGTCGTTACGGCCCACATCAGGCTTTTTTTCTGTAACGCTGCTCCCCCTTTACCATACGCCCAGCCGTGCGATAGCACTTTGTCTATCCAAAGCTTCAGGAGAGGCGGAACGCCGTACCACTGCATTGGGTGCTGCCAGATAACCAGGTCGGCGCGCGTTAACGCGGCCTGCTCAGCGGCAATATCGATATCAAAATCAGGATAAAGTTGATAAAGCGACCGAACTTCCACGCCGGGTAGCGTCATCGCCTGTTCAATCATGCACCTATTGGCGTGAGAATGATGCGGATAGGGATGAGCATAAATAATTAAAATCATGGGTTAGCCTGTTTTCACTACTCTGTTGTTATCAATCGCACAGCTTCAGCGAGTGTCATCAGTGTAGGCGGTGAACCAACGAGTTAACAGGTAAGAGAGAAAACAGGCGTACATTCAGAGGAATTAAAATGGGCAGCGAGGCAGCGAGGCAGCGAGGCAGCGAGGCAGCGAGGCAGCGAGGCAGCGAGGCAGCG
>CALYPF010000235.1 GCA_945271245.1 uncultured Enterobacteriaceae bacterium
ATTAGACCGTTGGTGGTGACGGTAAGTGGATCACTTTTTACCCGTTGTTGACAAAGTTTATGTCATAGTGCTACTCATGAGAAAAAAGGAGCCTTCGACTCAATGAAACGCCCGGACTACAGAACGTTACAAGCGCTGGACGCCGTGATACGCGAACGCGGCTTTGAGCGCGCCGCTCAAAAGCTGTGCATTACGCAATCAGCGGTATCACAGCGAATCAAGCAACTGGAAAATATGTTCGGGCAGCCCCTGTTAGTCAGAAGCGTCCCACCGCGCCCCACGGAACAGGGGCAAAAATTATTGGCGCTTTTACGGCAGGTTGAGTTGCTGGAAGAAGAGTGGCTCGGCGACGAGCAAACCGGTTCGACCCCGCTGCTATTGTCACTCGCAGTCAACGCCGATAGCCTGGCGACTTGGCTGTTACCGGCGCTGGCACCGGTGCTGGCCAATTCGCCGATTCGCCTGAATTTGCAGGTCGAAGATGAAACTCGCACTCAGGAACGCCTGCGGCGCGGCGAGGTGGTCGGCGCAGTCAGTATTCAGCCCCAGGCGCTGCCCAGTTGCCTTGTAGATAAACTCGGCGCGCTGGATTATCTGTTTGTTGGCTCGAAAAGTTTTGCCGATCGCTATTTTCCCCGGGGCGTCACGCGCTCCGCGCTGCTAAAAGCGCCCGCCGTGGCCTTCGACCACCTGGACGATATGCACCAGGCGTTCCTGCAGCAAAATTTTGATCTTCCGCCGGGAAGCGTGCCATGCCACATCGTCAATTCATCCGAAGCATTCGTACAACTGGCGCGCCAGGGGACAACGTGCTGCATGATCCCCCATCTGCAAATTGAAAAAGAGCTGGCCTGTGGTGAGCTTATCGATTTGACGCCAGGCCTCTTTCAGCGCCGTATGCTGTACTGGCATCGTTTTGCGCCGGAAAGCCGAATGATGCGCCACGTTACTGATGCGCTCATCGCATATGGGCACCGCGTTCTGCGCCAGGATTAGATAAACCCGCCGACCGGGGCCGCGACATTTCTCGGAAGCGCCGCTCTGGCAACGCTCCACCTATCTCATCGCGCTTCCTGTTACCCGCCCCACCCATAACGCATTAAACTGCGAATTATTTAGCCCCTATCCAACGTCACAGCGCGTTAAAACGACGCACAAATTTTGTGTCAGCGCTGGTTCCGGCTCACTCTTATCATTAAATTACTAATAATCTCTGAATAAACTATTAATAACTCTTCCACTCATAAATAAGCATTTATTATGTCGTTCAAAAAAGCGCTTTATGTTTAAAAAAATTACCCAAATAAATCGACCAGATTAGACTTGACATGAAATAGTATGAATAATAAATGACTACGCCTAAGGAAAATAAAAATAATGACTTTTTTCATACCACACTTATTCTGATGAATTATCAAATTTATTGATAAAAATCACATTTATTTCAGTTCACTAAACTGACATCCAATTTAAAAATACAATCACCCTACCCTTTTCCCTTACATTATTATCGTTGCGCCTTAATATCACCGAGTTATTTGCCAAGATGGAGCAGGCTATTGATGGCAACAAATTCGCCTCAACACGATAGCGAAAACCCCGTGTTTTAGCCTAACTCATTCATTGCATGATATTCTTGGGCAGTTTTATCCGCCTGAACTACGCTTTCAATGTATGGCATTACCCAATATGAATGTTCCGTACCGTTTCAGCACGGTACATGGAACGGAATCTATTACTAATCAAGGAATATCTCATCGTTTGATGGTGTCTACTATGAAGAAAATAAAACTCTCCGCGCTATCTCTGGCCATCACATTAGTGCCTGGCGTTGCGCTATCCGCTCATGCAGCAGAATCTAAAGCACAGCCTGTCTCTGTAACCACACCGTTTAAATCCAGCGTGCTTACTACCGATCTCGCTTATCCCTGGGATATGGTGTGGGGGCCGGATAACTATATTTGGGTGACAGAGCGTCAGGGAAAACGTATTACACGCATCGACCCTGCTACCGGTAAGAAACAGGTTGCGGCAACGCTTGATGCGGTACATATCGGCCCGCAGCATGAAGGGCTGCTAGGTCTCGCTCTGTCGCCGACGTTTATGCAAAAAGAGGGCGATAATTACGTTTATGCCGCTTATACCTACATGGAAGGCGAGCAAGAACACGCAAAAATCGTGCGTCTGGAATATTCGCCAGACACGCATAAGCTAAGCAATGAAACGACCGTTCTCGCTGGCTTCCCGGCCGGCTCTGACCACAACGGTGGGCGGCTGAGATTTGGGCCGGACGGTAAATTGTACTATTCCATCGGCGAACAGGGCCACAATCAGGGCGCTCACTGGTGTGAAGAAATTCAGGCGCAGCGCACGCCCACTCAGGATGAGCTGGGGAAAAAAGATTATTCGTCTTACGCCGGCAAAGTACTGCGTTTAAATACGGATGGCTCGATACCGGACGATAACCCCACTATCGAAGGCGTAAAAAGCCATGTATTTACCTACTGTTACCAACGGTGCAAAACTGATCCACCCCAGCGGTTGAAAACTGATC